>JAFNGF010000275.1:0-101 GCA_017885385.1 Planctomycetota bacterium | reverse complement strand
CTTNANNNCGGTCATCAAGCGGGCAAAGTCAGATGGGGTAAGCGATTGGAGTCCGTCCACCAGGGCTTCTTTGGGGTTGGGATGGGCTTCGATGAGCAGGC
>JAFNGF010000274.1:2936-3100 GCA_017885385.1 Planctomycetota bacterium | reverse complement strand
GTTGGCGCCCATAATGGTACTACCGTTGGCACGCCGGTCTATGCGACAGGTAAGATAGGCCAGGCGATTCTGCTGAATGGTGTTGATCAGATGGTGGATGTTGGCTCTGTTGGCATCAGTGGAGCTGCCCCGAGGACAATCTCCGGCTGGGCCAAGTCAAACTC
>JAFNGF010000274.1:0-2822 GCA_017885385.1 Planctomycetota bacterium | reverse complement strand
CAACGTGGCGACACCGGCGAGGCTGGCAACTTCTTCCCAGGCAAGGTTGATGATGTGAAGATCTGGAACCGCGCATTGACCGGGGCTCAGATTGCATGGCTTGCCGGCCGGACTTCGACGTTCTCCATACCGGCTGATTTGCGTCAGGACAACGTGATTAACTTCAAGGACTTTGCCGTATTGGCAGATTCTTGGCTTGACGAGCTTCTTTGGCCGCAGCCGTAAGTGAATAAGGTATGCCCAGCGTACCTTACAGTTTTACGTCAACGTGGGACCTGTATCGACCAGTCGGTACAGGCCCCTGTTATTTTAGCCCCACCTTCAGGGCGTTGTCCCTTGACCGGACCCACTGAATGGTTAAGATGAGCTGCCACAATAGTGTGTTATACCGAAAAGGCTCACACGATAAAATGACCTCGACCGACACGGGCAAGGGCGTTATCTTTGACCTGGACGGCGTTCTGGTGGACACAGGCTGGGCCCATCGGCAGGCATGGTACGAGCTCGCCGACAAAGAAGGCTTCCAAATGTCCGATGAGTTCTTTTACAGCACATTCGGGATGCAGAATTATCAAATACTCTCAATGTTGCTCGGACCGCAGTTGCCTGCGCAAGAAATCGAACGCCTGTCGCAGTGGAAGGAAAAACGCTACCGTGAGCTTATCGGGCAGAAGCTGACCTTGCCGGCGGGGGTAAGAGAATTGCTGGATGAGCTAAAAAACAGAGGCTTTCTTCTGGCGATTGGCTCTTCCGCACCGCGAGCTAATCTGGAGCTTATTTTCAGACGGCTGAACCTGCGGCATTATTTTGACGCACATATTACCAAAGAAGAGGTTAGCAAGGGAAAGCCTTCACCGGAGACTTTTCTCAAGGCCGCTGAGAAACTTTCGTTGCCGCCGAGCCGATGCGTCGTAGTGGAAGATGCGGTGCAAGGAGTCGAAGCCGCCAGAGCTGCAGGCATGCCGGTGATAGCAGTTACCACCAGCCGAAGCCGGGCTGATCTGCAAAAAGCGGACCTGATAGTCGACAGCCTATCCGAATTAAGGGCTGAGGACTTCTTGAGGCTGCNNTTGATCCCCGCTGCCTGCCTTCGCAGGCACGACCCCCACAGGCGGACCCCTGCGCAGGCAGGGGCGCAAGAGACAAATCCGGCTTGACAATTTGCCGCGAAATCCTATAATAAAGTCATCTAAGAGATTGTCTTTGCCAGCCTTAGAGTAACAAGCCCGGCAGAAATGGCAAAAAAGTGACAATTTAGATTGAATTATGAGCCCAGGACAACCGCTTGATACGCATATAGCGCTGGACCACGAGCCGCAATTGCACAAGTACTTCAGGGCCGCTATCAAGACGCAGGCAAACGACCTGCACCTGAAGGTCGGCCAGCCGGCAAAATTGCGCCACAAAGGCCAGCTAAAAAGCACGACCGGCGAAGTAATGACCCAAGTAAAACTCGAGGAGATGATATTCGAGATACTCAGCCCTATCCAGAAGGAGTTTTTCCTCGTACACGGCACGCTTGATTTCGCCCACGAAATCGGTGATGAGCACCGCTTCCGAATAAATGTATTTCGCCAGCGCGGCATGATTAGTCTGGCAGCCAGACGGGTCAGCGCGTTTGTGCCGTCATTCCAGGAGCTGCACCTGCCGCCGATACTGGAAAGAATAGCCGACACGAATCAGGGCCTTGTGCTGGTGGTAGGACCTACCGGCTGCGGCAAGACCACCACCATCGCTTCAATGATAGACCATGTAAACCGTACGCGATCGTGCCATATAGTTACGATCGAAGACCCCATCGAGTATCTTTTTAAGGACCAAAAGGCAATAGTCTCGCAAAGGGAAATCGGTATTGACGTGCCGGACTATGACGATGCTCTAAAATACTTGATGCGCCAGGACCCGGATGTTGTATTCATCGGCGAAATGCGCGACGCCAGAACCGTAGCAGCCGGCATGAGAGCCGCTGAGACGGGTCATCTTGTTTTCGGAACGCTGCACTCCGCCAATGCCTCGCAGGCCGTCCACCGCATTTTGGACCTGTTCCCCCCGGCAGAAAGAGACCTTACCAGGCAGACTCTAAGTTTAGCAGTCAAGGCAATTGTAAGCCAAGTGCTGCTGCCGTCAATCAGGGAAGGCATCGACAGGGTGCCTGCGGTCGAGATTCTTCTTGCAAACGCGGCGGTCAGGAAACTGATCTCGGAAGGACGCGAAAATGATTTACCCAGTGTTATCCGCAGTTGTACGCAGGAAGGTATGCGGGACTTTACCGACACCCTTTGTGAGCTGGTGAAGAACGGTTCTGTCGACCCCAAGGACGCATACAAATACGCCCCTAACAAGGACGAGCTGAAAATGGCGCTAAAGGGCATCAGAACTACCGCCGAAGGTATCTTATGAAAAACCCCCGCAATAAATTGCGGGGCTAAATATTATCCCCCCAGCTGACTAAGGGGTTCTCCTGAAAATAAAGTCACGGAGCATTTTATGCCTGACTCAGTATTGTTGGCCATCCAATATGGGGGCTACATATCCGTAATCAAATTCATAATCTTTGTGGCGTTCCTTCTGCTGTGGCTGCCGCTGCTTAACTGGGCGTACCAGGACGCCAAGGCGCTGGAGGCGAGCGCCGCTTCCTGGGCGGGCATTATCTTCGGCGCAGCCGCGGCAGCAATCATAATCTGGATGCTTGTGCCCATCTTCATAATCGGGATGCTCCTTTACATAATCGCCGTCGCAGCAACGGGGCTGGCTTATGTGAAGCACCGCAACGCCAGAGTTCTGGATTTCGACCGCGTTCTCACCGCCGACCACATCAAGAG
>JAFNGF010000273.1 GCA_017885385.1 Planctomycetota bacterium | reverse complement strand
AGTCCGATAGGCAGAGTAAAGAAGACACACCAATTACTATGAATATAAAAACGATTTTAAGTCACAGCTTGTGGGTTGCGTGGAAAGACTTAACTGAGATCTGGCGGAACCGACTCGTCCTTGTTATGCTCATTAGATCTCGAGAGCTTCTGCCCCGCAGAAGCGGCCCAAGAGGACTTTATCGGTATTGTTGACAACATAGACAATAAGGCTGTTCAAACTGATCGTGCCACCAAAACGGAGCATTGAAAGTGCGCCAACTTTTTCTTCGCGGCATCCTGGGAACCCATGCCGTTATGAGCCACACCGAGATTGCATAGACCACCGGAGGAACAACATTCATACCCACTAGAGCCCAGTATCCGTAACCCTTCACAGCCATTATGATCGCAGTGCCGACACTTGCGGATAGGGAGAGGATGTCTACCACTGCCAGTGCAAAAAAGCGCATTTGACGCTGAAGAAGCGCTCCGTGCTGTGCAGCTCCCGCGCCAAAGACAAATCCGGATGCCAAGGTTGCGGTCACCCAGAACAAGTGGGGCTCGTGATAAAAAACGACCAGAACAGGCGCAATTGCCAAACACAGGCCAAAGAGCACTGCACCCACTGACATATTGAGCCAGAACTAGGTGGAAATCTGTTCGTTCGTGATAGTAAGGCGCTGAACTGTGACCGTGGAAAGTCCGGCATCCTTGAATATTGAAAGAACCCCGGTTACAGCGGTAACCATGCCTACTAGCCCGAAGTCATTCGGTGTTAGAAACCTTGCCAGCATAACTAAGGAACCTGTGCGTAGCACAAACTTTAAGGCCAGGGCAGAAATTGTGACTAGGCCGCCACGAACCGTTCTGTCCTTCAGATCCTTCACGACTGATTGAATGTGCCTTCAGGAATGTCACCTGCCAGTATTGGGGTTTGGGGCAGACCTATAGAGGATTTAGCCTCGTGTATTCGAAAGTTTATGGCACAAACATATAGGCCTAGCAGTATGGCTACTTTTACAAATCATTCATCAACCTTCTGCGCCTATCTGGAAAACTGAGGCATAGCGGATTTTCCAGTCGTGTCTTGTTTTGTTCAAAGGCTCAAGACCCCAGTATTGCCAGGGCCAGTCGTCCCTCAAAAAGTGGTCGCCTTCGTGAATCTCTTCCAACAAATCTGAAAGCGCAATCCAGCCTAAATCCTTTGCAACCTTTGTTCGAACATCCAGATCAATCCCTGACACAAAAAGATTACCTCCGGGTTTGACAAGTCGTGCAATATTGCGCAAACAGTTTTCTGCTTTCGGCGGGTACATGTGGCACAGAAAGTTGTTTGCCACCACCATATCCTGATATCCCAGAACGTTAACTATTTCCGGATCTTCAGCATCCCCAAGGTGCCAGGTAATCCCTTTTCTGATCCATGATTTAACCCGAACCTTGTCTCCTTCCCAATCAAATAGATCCTGCATTTCGTCCTCGGTCATATTCCCAAAAACAGGTTGTCCTGTCAATTCGGGGGTGTCAAGGGAGTAAACCCCCCTTTCGGCAAATTCCAGAACCTCCTTCGAAATATCCACGGCATTCATCACGACTTTAAGATCGGGCCGATCCGCACGGATTGTCCTGAGGATGGAATAAACTTCAGCCCCCTTGCTGCATGCTAATACAGCAATTTTCAGGGTAGAACCCGCTGCCTTCTGATGCGACAGGCGCCGCATCAGTTCCAGTTGCGGGCGGTTTCGAAGAAACAGGGTACCAAAATTCTGTGTTCGCGCGACCTGCAGACGTACTAGAGTCTGCAGAAAAGCTCCATATGATCGGATTGGAGGAGCGTTAACCAAGGAGTAAGGGAGGTGTTTCCAGATCCGCTGGTTCAGGAGGAGATACGCATTGACAGGCGACTTGCCCAGGATCGTAAACTTAACCATCCTATCCAGCACTGTTTGAGGCATCCCTCTTTCTCTTGTGGTGCTTTTCTTCATCGGTCAGGGGCGAGGCTTAACAAGATATCGGCTCTCTCGTGAGGAAGGCTACGCACCTAGCTTCCCTAAGGGTCCGTTCTTTTCACGGATTGTATCTCGTATACATTAGCCTTTTCCCCGTGAGATGCGATCAGGTGATCCTGCGAGTCAAACGCAAGGTTATCCAAATGCCGTGTCAATTGAATGAGTACTCGCTTTTTTCCAGTTTGGGTGTTGATTTGCCAGAGTTCTCCTGTCAAATAATCGACAAGGTATAAACGACCATGCGAGTCGAATTTTACTGCGGCGGGCCTACCAAAACCATCACCCACTACTTCCACTTCTCCAGAGCTGGGGTCGATTCAGACGACTTGGCCTTTAGACCAGACAGGTGCATAGAGGAAACCGTCCCTTCCCCAGTCCATTCCGTTTAACCAGCCCAAATTTCGGGCAATTACTCGAGGTGCAGTGTGGAACAAGGGATCGAGTTCATAGAGTGTGCCACACCTTTTCGATCCGATGAGTCGACATTGCAAACGACGCGATACAATATTCTAAAGACAATATGATGAAAAGAATATATGCTTTAGAGAGCTCAGCGGCAGTGAACTGCCTTTTGATGACATAATGAATTGAGGATTCTGTTGTCGACATGACTATCTGGCAATTAATGCCTAAAATCAGATAGCTAAGCAAATATAGTGTGTCCAGAAAGCTTCGTTAATGCTAACAAAAAACGAGTCATAACGCTTGAAGATACAAGAGATATTGCCCATATTTTTCCTGCAACTCTCTCATTTTTCTTCGTACCACAAATTGGGTTCGCTCTGCATTAGAGAGAAGATTTGCTGCTGAAGATTTTTCAGGTTAAATAGAATTTCATGATCTTTTCGGAGGTTTATATACTTGTAGAGTGCTTCAGATGCTTCTTCTAACCTAAAATAGTCGCGGAGCAGTTCTGCAGATTTAGACGCACTATCAAGTCTCCCGTTGCGAACGTTTTGGTAGCCGATTGAGAGGAGCAGACTTGTAAGAACGTGAGTTAGCGCGTCCCTTATTTGGGTCTGAATGTGCGTAGGTATCCGTTCATCATCTGAGAGATTCTGAATCATCTTAAGCCACCCTGGCCGATGGGCTGTCGACGACACTGGACCCGCTACAGTTTGCCGCGCGACTTGGGTTCCCAAAACTTGACGACTGGCAAAAGCAGTTGCTGCTGCACCGTGACGACAAAAGGGTTATTTTAGCGTGCGGCCGGCAAGTTGGAAAAACGGAAATAGTGTCGATATTGGCGCTATATGAGGCAATAACGCGTCCAGAAAGCATAATCATAATATTGGCAGCATCGCTGCGGCAGTCGGGCCTGCTGTTCGGCAGGGTGAAAAAACATTACGCGACGCTGCAGAACACGCTGCCCAACACAATACCGGCCACACAGTCCACGGCATTGACACTATCACTACAAAACGGGTCCCGTATTGTCGCGTTGCCCGCACGCGAAGAAACAATCCGTGGCTGGGCAAATGTGTCGCTGTTGCTCATTGATGAGGCAGCGCACGTGGACACCGACCTATATAAGGCAACGCGCGCTTTTTTGGCGGTCAGTGACGGCCGTTTAATATCGTTATCAACACCGCACGGTAAGCGCGGATTTTTTGCCGAAGCTTGGTCGTCCGGCGAGGACTGGACCCATATTAAAGTCACGACCGAGCAATGCGAGCGTGTTTCCGAACAGTTCCTGCTCCAAGAACGTCGTACATTGGGCGATGTCTGGTACCGCCAGGAGTATCTGGCATCTTTCGAAGAATCGGTATACGCACTGGTGCCCTATAAGGTCATACAGCGCGCTATCGACCCATCACTCAAGATGCTCGACATAAACATCGATGACGACGACGATGAGGAACCGTTCCGGCTGACGTATGACGCGAAACAACTCGACATAGACTTGGAAGATTGATTGACGCTGCAGATAAAGAAGAGGAGGCAGATAAGATGGTATACGATCCGAGGTGCTGGATGCCTGGCGACGGTTCATTAAGTGCGTGGCTTGAAAATGCCAACGGCCGGTCGTCGGAACCAACAGCGCCCAGCGGACTTATTGACTTACACATCGGTGCGGACCTGGGACGCGTTCGCGACCACACCGCCGTCGCCGTTACTGAGGTTAAACTGAGCA
Organism: Planctomycetota bacterium; assembly: GCA_017885385.1. Classification (GTDB taxonomy): domain Bacteria; phylum Planctomycetota; class Phycisphaerae; order Sedimentisphaerales; family Anaerobacaceae; genus JAFNGF01. Next base: position 1,194 of record JAFNGF010000273.1, on the reverse strand, counting down.
GGGACTACACCCAGCACTACTTTGTCACATACCTGCATCGGTTCCGGTTGGGGCTTACTTGGGGGCACATTGTCAAAAAGATAACCACTATGCGGAACAAACTAAAGGGGTCGTATGGAGGCGCACCGGTGTCATTGTATTGGGCGATTGACGCGACCGGCGTCGGTTCCGGCGTCGTTTCGATGCTCGAGCAGGCTATGCCCGAAGAAACGATATTTTCCATTTATATGACGGCCGGGCAGACCACGACGATGAACGAGTATGACGTGCACGTTGGGAAGCAGGCGCTGGTAAGCACGTTGGTCGGAGCACTGAACAGCGGAACCTTGCACTTACCGCCCGATGCATCCGACCTGGTCGAAGAGCTCCAAAACTATGAGGTGCGCACATCGGATGCCGGCCGCGATTCTTTTGGCGTATTCAAGACGGGTGCTCACGATGACGAAGCCACGGCACTGGCGTTGTCGCTGTGGTCCTTCCAGGCGTGGGGTATGCGTTCAGAGCATCTGTTTTGGTAGTTCCCGACCGCTACGAATAGCAACGGTAGAATTGTTTTCTATCTTAAGTATGCTCACAATTTAATGTAGATATGTCTCAGATGCAGAAGATAGGCCACCACCCACCAAAAAGCCACTGAAATTAGTCCATAGGCTAATGCACCCATATCTAAACCTAAAATACTGACAATAGTTTGATGAAGGTTAAATCTGTAAATGAAAAGTCTAGGACCCAGAACCTGGGAGACGATGTAAATAAAAAGTGCGTTACGACCAAATGGAACTGCCAATTTCAACATCCTTCCTCGCTCCAGCAAATCTATGTAGCCATACAGTATGGCCAGTATTATGGCCGCTAAACCGGCATTAACCAGTATGTAACTGGCAGTCATCAGTTGTTTAATTAAAGGTAGTAAGGGGGTGATAATTAGACCTAAAGCAAGAGCAATCGTCCCTCCTGCAATTAGATACTTCACTGAATCCCAGTCATGCTTCGTTAGCCTCAAGGTTCTACCACAGGCCAGACCTAACATTACCATAGCTGTTCCGCTTATTACGGCAATCAGTCCTTCCGAATCGAAGTTGTCATAGAGAAGGTGGGAAGAACCGAATACCCTGGAATCGACCCATCCGGCAATGTTGTTGTTGACGTCCAGTGAACCGGGTGGCACTCCTGGAGCGCCTACTCCGAGCAAAA
>JAFNGF010000272.1 GCA_017885385.1 Planctomycetota bacterium | reverse complement strand
TCTGTGAGGGACGTTGATGTTAGGGCCGCCCCCACGTCCGCCTCCTCCGCCCCCACCGCTTCCCAGATACGCCAGCCAGGCACAAAAACCAATCACGAACCACTTGCGTAGGTCGAAGGGTCTAAAAAGCATGATTTTGACCCTATCGATAGCGGGGGTTATGGGGTCGATGATACTTACTCTATCCGGTCTTTCGGTAGTCATAATATAAGTTCTCCAAGGCGATTGAGCCAGTTTGCAAACATGGTCATAATAGCCATTGCCGCCAGGCAGCTATTTAGCTTAAGCAGAGCGGCGACCACAAAGGCTAAGCACGCCGCACAGGCGGCAGCACCCATAGCAGCCCAGCCGACGGCTTTATCCAGCCAGCTAACTTTCACCAGGATATTCTCTCTCGTGCCTTTATTTGCCGCCACCGACCGTCTGAGCTCACCGAGGGCATTGCTTATCAGCGACTGTGTAAATGCCCCAGTGGGCTTATCTGGATCGCAGGTCAGTTTCACCAGTCGCGAAAGATTCTTATCTAATTGGATAATGCCGTTGTAGTAGAACGAATTGTCATCTTTTCGCTTCATAGTCTTATCCCTTCGGCATCTTGAATCGCCAGGCGTTTAAGCTCCTGGCGAAGAGAAATTCTTGCCCTGTATAACATGCTGTGCACGGCCTTTTCCGTCACGTTCATCTGTCGGGAGATATCACGTGCCTCAAGCCCTTCGATATACTTTGCTTTTAGCACGGCCCGTTCCTTCGCTTCCAATCGGCTCATCGCCGAGCGGACAATCAAGGTTGTCTCTTGGCGTTCGAGCACTTCATCAGGAAGCGGCTGGTTGTCAATTGCCGCAAAGTACCTGCCGATGTCACCATTGGGACTTGGCCGGCTTGCTCGGTTTCTGGCCTCAAGGTTGATATTGTTCCGTGCGATGCCGAGAATCCATTCTTCAGGACCGCCCTTGCACGGGTCGTAGCTGCTGCGTCCCCGTACGGCATCGAGCATTGTCTTTTGGACCAGCTCCTCGGCGAGCGAAGGATTCGGCCAACGCTTCATAAACAACCCATAAAGCCGCGGAATCTGTTGGCTGATAAAGTCTTGCCATATTTGAGCGTCACCTTCGGCGAATCCCGCCCACCTTCGTTGTTCTAATCCTTCGGGCACTTTGTTCGGTCTACCTTTCCGGCACAAGTTTCTACTATTATTATGCGCGCAAAGGGCAGATTACTCACACTTTTTCAATATCTGCCACAGGCCCGTTGATTTTCAGCCTCGCAAAGCGGTTTTTATCAGGCCGGGCGTTCCCATCCACAGTATGTATTGTTCAGACCATCGACAGGTATGACAGGCAGGGATTCCCGAACCATTTTGATGCGATTAAGCTGACGGGAATTGACGGGGAAGTGCGGCAGGGCCGGAAATTCGGCCGCGATGCTTCAATGACATCCGGCTGCCGGTTTACTGGGAGATGACGCGGTCTCTTGAGATTCAAAATCCATACGGTTGTTTCGTACCTGTTATCTCGCGGCGGAAACAGTCTCGACCTCGGAGCTGAACACGTCGAACTCCGGGCCGAATTGCTGCAAATAGCATAGAGAATAAGCTCGCTTAAAGATGAGCACAGGCAGCATCAGAACGGTGCCAACGTATGGTATTGCCAGGATGCACGCAGCGCAGCAGCAGGTCGCGAGGATTGCGGCCAGGATAATGGCGCCAATAGTGATTGCTATCACGATTTGAAAGAGTATGTACAGCACGAATTGGGCCTTGTGTGATGAGAGTAATGTCAGCAATTCTCGCCAAGCTGCGGTACAGCTTGTTGTTCGCAGAAACATGATCGGTACGACAAAATCCTTTGTAAATTTGTACAAGAGGCAGATACCGACTGCGATAACAAAGGTGGCAAGGCCGGCCACTACAAGGCCTAATACAGGCGCGGCGTGCGGGGCGTGGCCCGAAAATAGTGCAATGATGAGCAGGACAATAATAATCAAAGGCAAGCCTATCGCGGCAAAAGCGAGCAAGCCCACAACGATCCTGAATAGAAATAGGCTGTTGCCGTGTTGTCGAAATCTTGCCCATGGGACTTTCACCTCAGCCTTATTCTGCGAAACGCAGTGAAGGAACATGAATTGGCCCCGGCTGCTGAGCCAGGTAATAAGGAGCCATATAGCTATGCCGGCCGCCACTCCAAATATAGCCAAAGGAAGAATCCAGGGCAGGTTTTGCAGAATGAAGTCTTTTGCCGGCTCCAGCTCCTCTCCGGGGTGAGGACCCATTCCAAAGTTGGGGCCGCCACCGCCACCCCCTTTCCCCAGGTATGCCAGCCACGCGCAGAAGCCGATAACAAACCATTTGCCCAAATCGAATGGCTTGAGAAGGATTGTCTTTACCTTTTCAAAGGCCGGGCTAATGGGATCGATGACGCTTATATTTATTGTTTCCTGCGTGCTCATACGACAGGTCCTCCAGGATAATTTGCCGGCTTATAGTTTGTGCGCTGAGATGTGGTGTCTGCCGATTGGCACTCACATTTTCGCTCTTTCTTGTTGCTGTTTGAGAAGGCGCAGCTCTTTGCGGATCGGCCAGTCGGCAAAGGCGAGGAAGAAAGGCATAATGATACTTACTATGGGCAGGAGCATTAATAGACCCAGCGCCCAACTATAGCCCGCTTTGGAAAAAAGCTTGCACCAGATCAGTAGAGTTATCGCCACAGATATCAGGACAAGCAACGCTACAAACAAAGCGGCAAATGCAATCAATACAGGCTCCGCGTTTGCGTGCTGAGGGTAGTGCTGCATGTGTATGACCTCCATTTTTTCCCTTTCGATTGGTTTAGAAAATCAAGTTGTCGGCGCTGTCGTTGGCGCCACGTGTGTGTACCATAGTGCTTTGAAGTCTATTTGCAAGAAAAATCTGCCTGTCAACGAGAGAATTGTGGAGTCATAATTTGCTCAATCTGACTATGGCTTGCGCAATCTGGTCTCGTTGTGCCTCAACGGGCGCGGGGTCTCTGGTAAATGTTGTCATATCCTTTGTGATCTCTTCGTGCACCTCAAGCAGGCCAGCAAATTTCTGCTCCTGTTCAGGAGTAACTTTATCTTTTTTGGCTTTGAGTAACCTGCGCAGAATAGCAAGGTATTCGTAGTCTTCGATACCGTCGCGGAGCATTTCCCAGCGGATACTATCAACCGGCCCTTCGAGAATAGCCTCAGCCGGGCGGGCATCGGCGGCAGCCTCCGGCGGATAAATAAATCGCCCGTCGCCGTTGCCCCAGGGCCTTTTCTCGCCTTTGGGCGTGTCGTAGCCTGAGCGCCAGCCCATCGGGTCTTCGTAGGGGTTCTGTGGATGCTCTTGATCGGGATAGGCGGTAGGACTTGTCCAATAATTCGTCTGCCAGACCAGGATGCCGTCGATTTTTCGCTGCCAGGTCTGCCAGAGCCAGACGCGTAGCTCCGTGCCCGGATGGTCGATAAACAAGGTGCAGTATGGAGCCTTTGGGCCGGTGCAGACGTACCACCAGAATTTTTCGCTCTGCTCGCGTCGCTTTTCGGCTGCTTCGTGGTTGTAGTTGTTAGATACAGGGCACCAGATGTCAGGCCCGCCGACAAGGTTCGGCTCGACCTGTTCGGTGAGCATTCGGTTAATATCCGGGGCGGCGTCTTTTAACTTTCTAAAGCCGTTCATAACAAACTCGTAATCTTTGGGCGCGGGCTCATCGAACCAGTACACGTAGGCTTCGTCGAGCCAGCCTTTTTCGCGCAGGTGTTCCTGGAGCTGCCGGCAATAGGCGGTAAAAGCAGCCTTGTAGTGAGCTGAGTCTTCCTTGAAGCCGAGAAGCTCCGGGTCGCGACGTGCGTGAAAACTTCCGCCGCCAAGACCGGGGATGTGCAGTTGAAAAGAATTAAAATGATAGTA
>JAFNGF010000271.1 GCA_017885385.1 Planctomycetota bacterium | reverse complement strand
GATCCTTCGCTTCGCTCAGGACGACTTTTCCGGCGATACTCTCCAGGCTACCCGACAGAATAGATTCTGCCAGCCCGGCTGCCTTATATGCGTAGTGACTCTTCTCGTGCCAGGCCCAATCCTGCACGCCCCCGGCGGGATAATCTTTGCCCCACGTGTGCTCATCGTAAAGCAGCATATTGTCGTATGCCTGGCGGATTTCTTCGGCAGGATACGTGTAATCGCTGACCAGTGAGGCAACGGCGGCGAACTTTTCCGCACAGTGCAGGCGGTCATGGGTAATACGATTTATGCCCGTTTGCTTAGCGGTAGAGATTGCCCCGACGACATAATCCGTGTCCGGAAGCTCGCCTCTGAACGTGCGAATATCCTGGCACTGTTTTTCCAGCCCTGCGAAGAACATCGAGTTTGTCGCCACGATAAGCTGCGGATACGCCCACTTGCTGTTCCACTCTCTGGCAATGTGGCTTATCTTCGCATCGGGCGGATAGTTGTCAACGCCGTTGTGTATATATCGAACGACATCGAACGGCGAGCCTTTTTTCTCCAGCTCGTCGAGCATGCCGGGTAGGCTGTCCATCACCTCCTGATAGGAATCAGGACCGACCACGCGGTTGAAGAAACCGTAGCTGCCCTGATAATACACCAGCACCTTTTCGCCGTCCGGTCCCTGCCAGTAAAACGCATCCGGCCTGCCGTGACGCAATATGGCTGACTCATCCCAGAAAGTGTGGATGTCCTTTCTGCCCCACTCAAAATAGGTCGGCAGCCCGGCAAAAAAGTACTTTACCCCCGCCCCCGCCAACACCGTGGGCAGTCCCCAGCTCAAGCCCGGGATATCGGTGATTGAAGCGGTGAGAATCTCCGCCCCATATTTACGCTTCAAACGAAACGATGGGTACATCAATCGGATGAGTTCCTCGTGGCTGCACAGATTGCTAATCTCGTTGCCGAAGAGTGCGCCGATCTCAATTCGGCCTTGCTTAATATATTTGGCAAGTTTTGCAGCGTCGGTGGGCGTGCGGTTTTCGATAAAATGCTGTACTGACCAGGCGCCCTCAACCGTGTACCGGTACTTGGACTCTTCCGGCCAGTCTTCGGTATCCCCGCAGAACCGCAAGACGTCATCGTAGAAACCGTCATATTTTTTTAGAACGCTTTCGATTGTATCCGTGTAGCCGAGGTCGTGGTGCGTAATGGGAACGATGTATACTCTCCATCGCCGTCGAGGCTGCCAGGTCATTTTACGATGATCTTGTATTTTTCCACCTGCTGTGAGCAGAAACTCAACTGACGCCGGCTCTCTGATATCAGGAACAGAAAGCTGAAAAGTAGCCTGGCCCTTTCCTATGGTCCCAAGAGGCGTAGAAGTATACCTGGAATCATGCTTAACCTGTAGGTCGGCCTCCACCGGCTCGGCAGCGTTCTCAATCTTTACGTTGACCACCTGAAAGAGGGTGTCTTTTTGCCTGGTGAATAGCACCGTTGGCTCAATGGATACGAACCTTAATGATGGGTCCTCCGCTGAGACTCTGCCTTGCCGGGCGTTACCGACTTGCGAGTTTTCAGCCCAGGCATTGTTCGGTGCAGCAAAAACAGCAAACAGCATTATCCCCAGCGCGCAACAAAACAGATGTGCCTTCATCTTTTCTCTTAGCTTGACTTGATTCACAATTTTTCTCCTTTTGTCGACCAACCGCCAACAACAAGTCTAACCGCGGATTAGGCTCCCGCCAAGCGGGGCCCGCAGTCATTGCCGCTTGTAAAGCAGAAAATATTTTTGCCACAGACGCCGTCCCTTCGACAGAGTTTACCCTGAGCGTGAGCCGAATGGGCTCAGGGCAGGCTCTGAGCGCAGTCGAAGGAGAGCACGCCGCTCAGGTCCGGTTCGGCAGGACGGGCGTGCCTTCCCTGACGGAGACCTGCCGCGCCTGACGGAAAGAACTCACTCGTCTCGGCGAAGGCCGAAGCCGTAGCGGGAGAGGAAGTAGTCCGCTTTTTTACCTCTGTGCCCTCTGTGTCCTCTGTGGCCTATCCAAATCTGGATGAAGTCGCTTCTGATGTCGCCGCCATAAAGACATACGTTTCTTGCACGTCGGTGATAAACCCGGGCCAAGATTCTTCCGATATATACACAATGAACAAGACACGGAAATCACAGACGTTTGACCTTACAGCTACTGAAGGCACCCCACACCGTGCGCCAACGCCTTGCGAGAGCAGCTGGAGCGGCAGACAGGAAGAACAACCCACGCACGAAGTGGATCCCCTCGGCGGGAACAACCAGCGGTTCTCGCTTGCGGGTCGAATACAAAGCTTCAGGCATGCGGTACACGGCATTATTCTAATGCTCAAATCGCAGCATAACGCCTGGGTTCACGCTACGGCCTCCTTTATTGTCCTGCTTGTCGGCGCCCTTCTTGGTCTTTCACCGCACGAGTGGTGCTGGCTGGTGATCGCCATCTTGTCAGTTTGGACGGCAGAAGCACTAAATACGGCTTTGGAATTCCTTGCCAACGTGGCATCGCCTGAATTCCATCCTCTTGTGGCAAAAGCAAAAGACGTAGCAGCAGGTGCGGTACTTA
>JAFNGF010000270.1 GCA_017885385.1 Planctomycetota bacterium | reverse complement strand
CCGCTAATTACGAGGCTTGACAGCCCAAAACAAGAAAAGCCCGCATACAGGCGCTTGCCTTACGATGCCCAAACATCTGACAAAGTCAAAGAGCTGGTCGCTGAGGTCAAAGACCAATGCGAAAATCTGGTTGTACTTGGTATTGGCGGTTCTGCTCTCGGTAGTACTGCGATGCAGACAGCCCTTAACCCTTATATGTATAATCTGGACGACTTGCGGCGCGCAGGCCCACGCCTTTTTGTTCTCGATAATATCGACCCTGCACAACTTGTTTCATTCCTGGATTGGGTCGATAACAGGCTCGATAAGACCATCTTTAACGTTATCAGTAAAGGCGGCGATACGGCGGAAACTCTCAGTCAATTTATGATTGTTCGCCGGATGCTCTTGGAAAAGTGCGGTTTTGACGGTTATACAGAGCGGGTGGTAGTAACGACCGACGCGAAGAAAGGCCTGCTTCGCAGAATTGCTGCCACGGACAATTTGCGATCGCTCGAAGTCCCCGATGGTGTCGGCGGCAGATTCAGTGTGCTGAGCGCCGTGGGACTTTTTAGCGCCGCTATGTGTGGAATTGATATAGACCAGCTTTTGGCAGGCGCTGCCGATATGGATGCCCGAGTTAGCTGCGAAGATTTTCTCAAGAACCCTGCTGCAATCAACGCCGCCATAAACTATTACTTTTATAATCAGGGCAAGAAGATTTCCGTGATGATGCCGTACAGTTATCACCTGAAGGATTTGGCCGATTGGTACAGGCAGCTTTGGGCTGAAAGTCTGGGCAAAGCCAAGGATCTAAAGGGCAATGAAGTTCATATAGGGCCGACGCCTATCAAGGCCCTCGGCGCCACCGACCAGCACAGCCAGATACAGTTGTACCGCGAAGGACCGAACGACAAGCTGTTCACTTTTCTTCAGGTGGACGATTTCGACGCAGACCTTACAATTGGGCCGGCCCCGGATTGTGCTGCTGAGCTGGGGTATCTCGCCGGTAAAAAAGTGAGGGAGCTACTCAATAACGAAAAGAAAGCCACTGAGTATGCCCTTTTGGACAGCAAACGCCCGTGTCTGACGGTCCTGTTCGATAAGGTCGATGCTTACACGGTTGGACAGTTCATTTATTTATGTGAGGTGACAACCTCTTTTGCCGGCGAGCTATTCGGGATCGACCCTTACAACCAGCCTGCCGTTCAGTTAGGCAAGGATGCCACTTGCGCCCTTATGGGTAAGAAAGGCAATTACACACCGGAGCTTACTTACGAGCAGTTTGGCGAACAGATCTGTGATAGAACCGCTCTTGACGAAAGCTACCTTGTCTGATATTGCTGTCAGCGAAAGTCCGGCAATCATAGGAGCCAGCACATGGACTATGCAGTGGTAATGGCAGGGGGCGCGGGCAAAAGGCTGTGGCCTCTCAGCAGGGAAAAACGCCCTAAACAGGTCCTGAAGATTCTCGACGGCCAAACCCTCTTACGCCGCTGCTTTGAGCGGCTCCTGCCCGTTTTCGACACGAGAAACATAATCGTCCTGACGAATGCCGGCTACGCGGACTTAGTCCGTGAAGAGCTGCCGGAGCTGCCGTTCAATAATGTTATTGCCGAGCCCGCAGTCCACGATACAGCCGGCACCATCGGACTGGCGGCAAGTATTCTTACAAAATATGACCCCGAAGCGCAAATGGCGGTAGTCACTGCTGACCAGCTGATTGAGCCGGCAGAGGCGCTCCAGCGGGCTCTCAAGGACGCCTTCTTTTTTATAAATAGAAATCCCGATGATTTGGTCACATTCGGCATTAAGCCGACCTTTCCCAGCACTCAGCTTGGCTATATAAAATGCGGGGCGGCAAAAGTATGTCGCGATTGCGTAAACAAGATACACCGCGTCGAAGCGTTTAGGGAAAAGCCGGACGAAACAACAGCAAAAGAGTATCTTGCCGGCGGCAAATACTTGTGGAACTCAGGCATGTTTGTCTGGAAGGCCAAAACGATTTTAGCCGATCTGGCAAAATTCTTACCCGAGGCCACCGGACCTTTGAGCAAGATTCGGGGCGACTGGGACACTCCCAACCAGCAAAAAACGCTACAGGACTGCTATGTCAAGCTGCCCAAAATCAGCATTGATTTTGCCGTCATGGAAAAGGCTCCCAACGTCTACGCCATCAGATTGGACTGTCGCTGGCTCGATATGGGTTCTTTCATTGCCCTTACGGATATTATCAGCTCGGATGAAAACAAGAATGTCGTGGCCGCCGGCATCAGCGAGCTGCTTGACTGCAAAAACAATATCATCGTGACTGAGGACAAAAACCACCTGATTGCTGCTGTTGGGCTGGAGAATATCATCGTAGCACACAGCCCCGATGCCACGTTGGTGTGCCATATCGACCAGACGCACAAGCTGAAAGACCTGCTGGAGCTGATAAGAGAGCACCGCGGCGAAAAATTTTTGTAATGCGGCGGCACACATAGGGCAATTCCGCCCGACAGAAGAGCAATGAGATACCTGGCAATCGACTATGGCGACAAGCGCACGGGCCTGGCAATCTGCGATTCAGCCGAAACACTTGCCACACCGCTTGCTGTCACCCGTGAGCAAAAAGGACTGCTGCGAAAGATCGCAGAGATTGTCAAGACTGAAGATGCCGAAGCTATAGTGCTGGGGCTGCCCTTGAGCATGGATGGCTCAGAAAGTTCCCAAACCAGGCGCGTCTTAGAGTTTGCCGAGCGGCTTAAACAGCACCTTGACATTCCGGTTCACCTTCACGACGAACGGCTGAGCAGTTTTGATGCTGAGCACGCCCTCGCTCCCGGCAAACTTACCAGAGGTCAAAAGCGCAAACGCCTTGATGCCGTCGCCGCAGCGGTAATATTAGAAGCCTTCCTGCAAGCAAAGAGGCACGATTAGGAAATTATCTCAAAACTGCCGCCCCTTCGGCAGGCTCAGAACAGGCTCTGAGTAAAGCGAGGGTCTGGCCGGGGCAAATATGAGATTCTTCGCTGCGCTCAGGCCGCCAGTTTCGGATCGCTAACGTTAACTTGTTTGTGGACAAGATATTAGTAATAGTAGCAGCCTTTTCCGTGCCTGGCAAATCTCATAAGACTTTGTTGTGCAAAAAAGGCTTGCAAATACTATAGGAGCCGACTATAATCCAAAGTTTGTACCGGCAATGGTTTGTAAAGCCTTCTTAGAAGCTGTATGCTTGGCGTATGGTTCTTGCCGATAGTGCCTTATAGATGCTAAGCGCCAAAACATGAGCCTGAAAGCGTACGCCCGACGAAATATAAGGTACGGAAACTAAAAAGAAGGGGTTTGGTTAAGAAATGCTAACGAAGCAGGAAAAGTCGCAGATTATCGACGATTTCGAGACGCACGGCGGAGATACCGGTTCACCCGAAGTACAGGTTGCGATGCTGACGCAACGGATCAATAGTCTGACCGATCACCTCCGGGTTCATCGCAAGGATCATTCGTCCAGGCGTGGATTATTGAAAATGGTTGGGGCCAGAGCAGCTCTGCTGAAGTACGTGGGTGGAAAAGACGTCAAGCGTTATCAGCAGATCATATCGCGGCTCGGCTTGAGAAAGTGAAAAGAATGTAGAATTAAGAATTGAGAATTGAGAAAATTAAGAAATTCAGCATTCTGAATTCTCAATTCTTCATTCTTCTTTTTATGGTTTGACGAGGTAATAAATGTCTGATGTATACAGGGTAGAAGAAGAAATTGGGGGCCGAACTTTATCTATCGAAACAGGCAAGATTGGCAAACAAGCCGACGGCGCAGTGATGGTCCAGTACGGCGATACCGTAGTGCTCGTCTGCGCAGTGACGGCGCCGCCTAGAACTGATGAGTTCGACTTTTTCCCGCTGAGCGTTGAGTACCGTGAGAGGCAAAGTGCCGCCGGCAAATTTCCGGGCGGCTTTATCAAGCGAGAGGGAAGACCCAGCACTAAGGAAATCCTTACCGCCAGAATGATCGACAGGCCCATCCGGCCGCTATTTCCCGATGGCTATCTGCAGGAAGTGCAGATTATAGCGAACGTTTTGAGTGCGGATCGTGAAAACGACCCTGATGTGCCGGCAATTATAGGCGCCAGCGCCGCCCTTACTATAAGCAAGATTCCTTTCTTAGGACCAATAGGGGCTTGCCGACTGGGCAGAATAAATGGGGAATTCGTGGTCAACCCAACGCACAAGCAATTGGATCTCAGCGACCTCAGCCTGCTTGTAGGCGGGCGCGAAGACTGGCTAAACATGGTCGAGGTTGGCGCAAAAGAATTACCTGAGACGGTCGTCGCTGAGGCCATCAAGACCGCACAAGCAACCATCCAGCAAGTTTGCCGGCTAATAGAGCAGCTACGCGAGAAAGCTGGCGTCGAAAAGGAAATGCTGCTCGTACCGATGGACGAGGAGCTTTGCGAGCAAGTGCGCTGCCAAATGGCGGACAAGCTGCGCGAGCTTAAGCAGATACCTGATAAGCGGCGGCGCAATACCGCCGTGCAGCAGCTATTCGAGCAGGTAAGCATCGAATACTGTGGTCTTGCAGACAACCCGGCATCGGCTGTCACAGACCGTGCGCACAAAGCTGAGCCGCAATGCGATAAGGCGATGTTCAAACGCGTCTTTGAGAAGATAGAGGGCGAGGTTGTCCGCCAGTTGGTGCTGGACGGAAAAAGACCCGATGGCAGAGGTTATAATGAAGTCCGTCCGATTTCTTGCGAAGTGGGAATCCTGCCCAGAACTCACGGCTCAGCGTTGTTTACGCGAGGGGAAACGCAATCGCTGGTAACCGTAACTTTGGGCACCATCAGGGATGCGCAAATTATTGACGGTTTGTTGGATGAATATACTCAGAGTTTCACCTTTCATTACAATTTCCCGCCATTTTCTG
>JAFNGF010000269.1 GCA_017885385.1 Planctomycetota bacterium | reverse complement strand
TTGACTACGATATGTGGCTTGGCCCCGCACCGCAGGCCCCCTACTCGCCCAAGCGTGTTGATGCGTTCGGCTGGCGATGGATTCTTGACTACGCCGGCGGCTGCGTCACCGACTGGGGAGCGCACCATATCGACATCGCGCAGTGGGGCATGGGCACAACCGACACGGGGCCGGTTGAGGTCGAGGGCAAGGGTGTATTCCCCAAAGATGGCTTGTTCAACGCCGCTATCTCTTGGCGGTTTGAGTGCAGGTACGCGAACGCCGTAACGGTGGTATGTTTTGCCAAGAGTGAATTGTTGGCAGCGGGCCAGTATCCAAACGGGATAAAATTCATCGGCGATAAGAGCTGGCTGTTTGTCGACACTGGGCGAATCGATGCCGGCCCCAAATCTATCTTAAAGGAAGAGATAGGCCCCGGTGAGGTCCACCTTTACGAGTCATCAAACCACTATCAGAACTTTATTGATTGCATACGGAATAGAACGCCAACCGCCGCTCCGGTTGACCAGGCACACCGCTCAGTTACGGTCTGCCATCTTGGCAATATTGCGATGCGCCTTGGCCGCAAGATTCGGTGGGACCCGGCTGCAGAGACGATCATCGCAGACGACCAGGCCAGCCGGATGCTGACAAGGCCGATGAGAAGCCCGTGGCATTTATCAGAGTAATTGAAGGAGCTCAGATATGGGCAAAGAAAGCACCACACGCCGCAAATTCTTAAAGCAAATATCCGCGGCAGCCGTTGGAGCGATTGGTCTTCCATACGTTGTTTGCTCATCGGCGCTGGGCAAAGGTGGTAGAGTCGCTGCCAGCGAGCGCATCACGCTTGGTTTTATCGGCGTCGGCGACCATGGAATCAATATGAACCTGCGGACGTTTTTGGGCCAGCCGGACGCCCAGGCGGTTGCCGTATGCGACGTTGACGCAGACCACCTTATCAAGGCCCGTGACATAGTGAATGAGAAATACGCCAATAAGGATTGCGCCGCGTATAAGGACTTCCGCGAGGTGCTGGCTCGCAGCGATATCGACGCCGTGATGATTTCCACACCGGACCACTGGCATGTTCCGATTTCGATTGCCGCGGCTAAAGCGGGCAAAGATGTTGAGTGCGAAAAGCCGACACTTACTGTCCACGAAGGCCAGGTGCTCTGTGAAACGATGGAACGCTACAACCGCGTCTTCCAGTGGTCTACAGAAGACAGGGCCGTTTACGAATATCACCGGATGTGCGAATTGGTCCGCAACGGACGAATCGGCAAGGTCCACACAATCCGCGTGGAGCTTCCGAGCGGCCCAGGCACGCCCGGCAATCCGCAGCCAATGCCTGTGCCGGAAGGTTTTGATTACGATATGTGGCTGGGACCCGCGCCGTATGCGCCATACACCAAAGACCGCTGTCACTGGAACTTTCGATGGGTTCTGGACTATTCGGGCGGAATGTTGACCGACTGGGGTGCGCATCTGCTCGACGGTGCGCAGTGGGGAAACGACACAGAGCACACAGGCCCGGTGGAAGTCGAGGGCAAGGGCGTTTTCTGGAGGGACGGGCTTTATAATACCGCGAAAGAGTACCGGATAGAGTATAAATACGCCACTGGCGTCAAACTAATTGTCACCTCCGGGACGCCCAGTCTCAGGTTCGAGGGGACCGATGGGTGGATCGGCAATGTGGGCTGGCGAGCGCCGCTGCAAGCAGAGCCAAAATCTATTCTTGATTCGGTTATCGGCCCGGACGAGGTGCATCTTTACACCTGTCCAGGTGGCGAGCAGCGCAATTTCCTCGATTGTGTGAAGTCGCGTAAAGCGTGCTATTTTCCGCCGGAGATTGGCCAGCGCTGCTTTACAATCGCTCACATCGGCAATATCTCAATGCTGTTGGGCAGGAAACTTAAATGGGATCCCGACAAAGAACAGTTTAACAATGACGGCGAGGCGAGCAGAATGCTGTCACGGTCGATGCGCAGTCCGTGGCACGTATAGAATTCACTATCGCAAAGGCAAGGAAGAAAAAGATATGGAACTTCACGGCAAAACAGTTGACGCAATCTTATTATCCGTTGGGGTGTTCTGTTTGGTTTCAGCTATGGGCACCGGCATCCAGGATGCACGTGGCAGCCAGACAGGCAGGGTTTATTTGACAGGCGATGATTTATCTACGTGGCAAGAAAATACGGGGCAGTGGGAAATTGTCGGCGATGTATTTATGAATCCGCAGAACGAAAGCCTGCTCAGCAGCAAACCCGGGACCGGAGTGGCACTGAATGGCCCTACGGGCAGGACAGTGAATCTTCTCAGCAAGAAAGAGTTTGGCGATGTGAAGGCACATATCGAGTTTATGGTGCCGAAAGGCTCGAATTCCGGCGTGTATTTTATGGGCAGATATGAGATTCAGGTGTTTGATAGCTGGCAGAAAACGTCAGAATATCCGGGGATAGAGTGCGGCGGTATCTATCAGCGCTGGGATGAGAACAAAGAGCCGAAGGGGTTTGAAGGCCATTCGCCGAGAGTGAACGCCTCTCGGCCGCCAGGACAATGGCAAAATTTCGACGTTATCTTCCGCGCGCCACGCTTTGATGAAAATGGAAAGAAGATTGCAAATGCAAGATTTGAGAAGATAGTCCACAACGGCGTTGTCATCCACGAAGATGTGGAGCTGACCGGCCCGACACGGGCAAGCGCGTACGAGGATGAAAAACCTGCCGGGCCGCTTATGCTGCAAGGCGACCATGGGCCGGTGGCGTATCGTAACATCTGGATTGAGCCGGCCGGGGCGAATCCATTTTTCGCTATGGATACGGCGACAAAAGATGCAAAGCACCAGACCGCCAAAGAGCAGGTCGATATGCTCAAGGAGCTGGAATATAAGGGAATCGGGACCGGGTACGAGGGATGCGCGAAACTGGCCGAAATGCTGGGCGAGCTGGATAAGAGCGGCTTGCGGCTGTTCAGCATTTATCTGGGCGTGAATCTCGATCCTGACCAGCAGAAATATGATCCTACGCTGAAGGATGCGATGAAGATACTGAGCGGGCGCAACACGATACTCTGGGTGTTTGTGCAAAGCCGGGTACATAAGCCGTCCACGCCGGAAGGTGACGCCCGTGCGGTGGAAATCATCGGCGAGATTGCTGACATGGCGGCTGAAGCAGGAGTCAGAGTGGCGTTATATCCGCACTACGGGTTCTGGCTCGAACGAGTGGAAGACGCGGTGCGCGTCGCAGAAAAAGCCAACCGCGAGAATGTGGGCGTGACTTTAAACTTGTGTCACTGGCTGCGTGTGGACGATGAAAACAACCTGAAACCACTGCTGAAACTGGCGATGCCGCGCCTTTTCGTGGTTACTATTAACGGCGCCGATAGCGGAGGAAAAGACTGGAAACAGCTGATTCGGACATTAGATCGAGGCTCCTTTGATTTGCCAGGCTTTCTGATAACGCTGAAGAGCTGCGGCTACACGG
This sequence comes from Planctomycetota bacterium, assembly GCA_017885385.1. Classification (GTDB taxonomy): domain Bacteria; phylum Planctomycetota; class Phycisphaerae; order Sedimentisphaerales; family Anaerobacaceae; genus JAFNGF01. The sequence continues at coordinate 15,254 of JAFNGF010000269.1, read as the reverse complement.
GGCCCGTAGGATTTCAGGGCTACGGAATAGGCGGCGATGCGTATGAAAACTTGAAGCGCTCGGTGGATGCGTGGCACAGAATTTCACAAAAGTCGCTCGCAGAGCGGGAATCAGCCAAGTGATGTTGTCCAAGAGAGAATAAATGGAGACCCTTAAGCTGTTACAGGACTATTTCCCGACGGCAGTCTTCACCGGCAAGTGCCTGGTTTTTATAAGCGAAGATTGGCGTGTTGAGCTCACCGAACACAAAGATACTGATTTTAGCAAGTGGGGTGACCGGTTTGCTGAAAATCGCAGCCAGATGCCTCAGCCGGGCGATGAGCTGCCCGTGATACGGGTCAGAATCTACAAGAAGGCGCTCGATGGCGACTTCATAATGGGCCACTACGAGGATTTCCAGCTTCCTTCGCTGGGCGAGCTTGCCGAGCAGATCGAGAAATACGTGCAGTCGGCAATCGGCAGGAACATCAGGGAGACATAGGGGGCGGTATCTGATCGGGAACATCCGGCGTTTGCCTTTTATGCTGTATGCCTAATCTGTCTATCAAAGAAGCTGACGGAGCGGTTGTATTTGCCGCCAAGATAGTGCCGGGCAGCAGCCGGACGGCTGTCTGCGGCATCCTTGACGGTATGCTCAAAGTCAAGGTCTCGGCGCCGCCGCAGAAAGGCCGGGCCAACCAGTCCTTGATTGAGCTCTTGGCTCGGCAGCTTGGCGTAAGAAAGAACGCCATAAGTATAATTTCCGGCCTAACCCGGCCTGTCAAACAGGTGCAGGTTTGCCGCATATCGGCTGACAAGCTGCTGCAGAAATTGAATCTCAACAAATAGGAACACGCTTAATGACGGACAGACCACCTCTGCTTTCATGCACCGCTGCGGAAGAGTCCGGCTCACTTAAATACATGCTGAAGCTGGCCGCGCCGATGGTGGTAACAACCATGTCCCTTACGCTTATGCAGTTTGTGGACAGGTTTATGGTCTCACGTCTGGGCACCAGCTCGCTGGCGGCTGTCCTGCCGGCAGGTTTTGCCAGTTTTCTGCCCGGCAGCTTTGCGATCGGAGCGATGGCCAGCCTTAACACATTCGTCAGTCAGAGCCTGGGCAGAGGCGAGAAAACGGAATGCCCTTGCTATTTCTGGCAGGTCGTCTGGATGGGCGTGGCTTACTTTGTGGTCGTAATGGCAATTATGTGGCCGACCGCACCACAGATATTCAGGCTGATGGGGCAGCCGCCAGGGGTAATTCCTCAAGAAGTAATATACTTTCGAATAATGCTTTATGCCCATATACCGGCTGTGATTAACTGGGCGAGCAACCAATTCTTTATGGGAATACACCGGCCTGTTGTCACGATGTGCACATCATTCTGCGGGCAGGTGGTCAATGTAATAGTCAACTATCTGCTCATCTTCGGAAAGTTTGGATTTCCGCGGATGGAGATTGCCGGAGCAGGGTGGGGGACATTCATCGGGATATCGGTTGCGTCAGCGGTCAATATGGCCGTGTTTTTGAGCGGCCGTACCAACCGGGATTTCAAGCCCAGACGGTCGCTGAAGCTGGACTTCGGCAAGATACACGATTTGCTGAAGGTGGGACTTCCCGCGGGATTAGGACAGATGCTCAACGTTTCCCTCTGCGGCGTGATTTTGCTGGGGCTGGTGGGCAGATTCGGCCAAGAGGTGCTGGCCGCGACCAGCGCGGTGCTGTCGTATGCGGGACTGTCGTCAATGCCGGTTGTGGGTATGTCGATCGCGCTATCGGCGGCGGTGGGCAAGAGCATCGGAGAAGGACGAAAGGACCTGGCAGGCAGGCAGACCAACCTATGTGTGCAAATCGGGCTGATCTATATGGGCCTGGTCGGCCTGTGCTTTTTTTTGCTCAGGAACAAGCTGGTGGCTTTCTGGTCGTCCGATGCCAGAGTAATCGAGGCAGGGGTCAATATGCTGATCTGCGCGGCTGTGTATCAAGTCTTTGACGCTGCCAGGATTGTCTACGGAGGCTCGCTGCGAGGGGCGGGCGATACGCTGTGGCCGGCGGTGGTTTCAGCGGTTGGGGCAGTCCTGATTCTGGGACTGGGAGGCTGGTGTGTAACCAAGCTGTTCCCTGCGACTGCCTATATGGGGCCATGGGTTATGTCGGCTGTCAGTATCGCGGGAATTGGTGTGGCGAACTGCTGGAGGTTTAAGAGCAACAGGTGGATGAGCATAGACCTGTTCGCGCGCCGGGCAGCTCCCCTGCCGATGGAGGTCGGTTGAACAGTCCGGCAAACCCACGCATTAACTGCGGCGACTTTTCTGCCGCAAGGTCGCTGCGGACTCTGCAATATAATCCGTCAGCTACTACGTAACCCTTAAAGTTTTCGCAAGCGGATGTTGCGGATCGCAGCAGCAGTCTGCCAGGATGCGATGCCAAGCGGCTTAGACTGGTCCACCTCTACTCGCGTGTCAATTACCCGACCGGCTGTGCTCACATCCACTATCTTTTCCTCGTCCAGCCAGGCTTCTATCTTGGCGGGCGTCACGCGCAGCCGAACATGGTACCACCGCCCATTCTCAAAATCTATAATCCGCGTGGTCTCGTTGTTGGCGGCATCATAATAATCAAGGCTGGATATCCCACAAACCGAGCCACCCCAGCCGCCAAGGACCAGCGAGCAGCAGTTGGCATCGACAGGAAAAGTGAGCCCGCAGAAAAAGTCGCTGCCATTTACCCGCATCGCTTCCAGGCTAATTTCGTAATTCATTGGAGCTACCGGCTCCGTCCAGCTGATGCCGGTCAGATCGTTGCCCTTTTCCAGAAAAATCTGCCCCTGTTTCACGTAGACGTCGCCTTGTCCGCCAAAATCGGTGACCTTCCAGTGCGCCAGCGTCTTGCCGTCGAACAGACTGATTTCGCGCGGGCCCTGACAGCCCGGCAGGCCAAGCACGCCGACCACCGACAGCAAGATATATGTCTTGCTGCACAGCCCCAAACGGGCCAAGACTGGAGGCTGAACAGGTAATGTTTTTGCAGCGGCTGTCTGAGACTTGCTCATGATGGTCCTCCAACTGTATTAAAAATTTGCGTTGAATTAAATAGCACCATGACTTAAATTATACAAACGTTGTCTGCCGAAAGTAACGTATTTTTTGGACGCAACGATAAAGAACCGGTTCGCCGAATTTGTTTTCAGCCTGGAGCAGAAAAAAACACCGAACCAGGACGCCTGTCCTGACGATAATATCTGTACGGGCAAACACTCACGGTGGAGTGGGTACAGGGTGTTGGCCGACCCACATTTGAGCAAGCGATGAAAAAGACGCTTTTGGTAACAGTTTGTTTCTTAATCTTCTGGCCGCAACTATCTCCCGGCCGAGAAAGGCGCCTGGCTAACGAGGGCAAAAGCGGCCTGTATGCCAGGTCGCTCGACCAGGTGCTGCGGCTCAGAGAAGACGAAGTTGACCTGGCTACCGCAGCCTTGATTGTCTGCGAGCAGTGGAGTGACATAGTGCAGGGCCGCCGATATCTGACAACGCTCGATGAGATGGCTTCGGAGATTCAAGAAAGGCTCCAGAAAAAGTGGCTGAAGCCAAACTATAAAGCGATTCCGGTCATAAACGAGTATCTGTTCGAGGACTTGAAATTCAAGCCGGTATCGGAGGCGGAAGACCCGAACGACCTATTTCTGCACTGCGTTCTTGACAATAAACGGGGCTACTGCCTGAGTCTTTCCATTCTGTACCTTTCGCTGGGTGAAAGGCTGGGCATGCCCCTATACGGGGTCGTGGTTCCCGGGCACTTTTTCGTCCGATACGATGACGGGCGGACAAGGTGGAATATTGAAACCACCAACAAAGGCGCCGTCGCCCTCGATAAACACTACATAGACAAATTCAAGGTGCCGCCGGGCGATGACAATACTATTTATATGAAGAACCTGACCAAGATTCAGACGCTGGGCTGCCTTTTTAACAATCTGGGAAACACGTATTGCGAGATGGGCGACATAGAAGCCGCGCTAACCACGCTTCGGACCGCAACAGAAATAAATCCCTCGTTGGCCGAGTCCAGAGCTAATCTGGCTAACGTTTATCTGAAGATGGGGCAGGTAGAAAACGCGGTATACGAATATCAAAGGGCTTTACAAATAAATCCAGGCGACCCCAAGACGCATAGTAATCTTGGCAACGCTTATCTGCGACAAGGCCAGTTGAAAGACGCGATTGCCCGCTATACACAAGCTCTTGACCTGGACCCGAACTTCATCGACGCGCATAAGAATCTGGCGATAGCTTACTGCCAGGGACAAATGTTCCAGCAGGCGATAGCGCAGTTGAAACAGGCGATCGACTTAGAGCCCAAACACGCCGGCTTGTACAGCCAGATGGGGGAAATCTGCTGCCAGATGGGCGATTACGACCAGGCAATAGCTCACTACAACAAGGCCTTGGCAATCAAGCAGGACTTCGCCGAGGCCAATTACGGTTTGGCCGTCTGCTATCACAAATTGGGCTGGCTGGAAGAAGAAATCGAAGCCTATAAAAAAGCACTGGCTGCTAAACCTGATCTGTTAGCGGCCCTGGTAAATCTGGGCAACGCATATTTTAGCCGGCAGAACTATGACGCTGCGATTGAACAATATAAAAGAGCTATTCAAACAGCACCAGGTGACGCTCGGATTCGTTGTAACCTCGCCGCCGCCTACGCCAATAAAACCGAGTACGAGCAATCGGTGGCCGAGTACCTCAAGGCCGTTCAGATAGAACCCAATATGGGCGATGCACATTATGGCCTGGCCTTCAGCTACTATAAGCTCAAAAAGTACGAGTCCGCCCAGAAGCATATAAAAATTGCCGAGAAACTGGGTGTCGATGTCACCAAAGACCGCCTTGATGCGGTCAAAAGAAATTTGCCGTAAAAGGGTCCACCGTTTAAGAGCCGAGGCTGATCCGGACAGGCAGCCAAAAGTCCCAGATAGAGAATTTCTTCAAAAAGCTTGACATTTCGCCCTATACCCGTATTATTATCGCTAATGCCACCGTGTTAATCGGTAGCTGCAAACGCACGAGGGAACCTTAGTTGGAGCACTTAAATGAGAACAACAGCTATACGAACGCCTGTGGTGATCGGTCTAATTGGGTCGTTGGTGCTGTCTGTTTGCGGGGGCTGTGCGAGCCTGCAGTGGCATCCCATTTACAATGCGGCTCTGGGCGGCGCTTTGATCGGCTGGATAATAGGGCATCAGTCTAACGAAGACGGTGAAGGCGCCGCGCTTGGCGCAGCTATTGCCGCTACAGGATGCCTCCTCGAACAGATCGACAAATCATCCAAAGAGGAGAAAGTCGTCGTCGAGGTGACCAATGCGGATAGCTCAATTACGCCGGTCGTGCTGAAAAAGAAAGCAAGTGTCTACACCGGCCCCAAAGGCGAACACTACGACAAACGACCAAGTGAAGAGCAGCTTCGACCTCTCTACGGAAAATAGTACCGCGTTTTGCGGCCTGAGATTACGCCCGTCAGTCATACAGCATGTGGTGGAAGGGGAAAGCCTATGCTTGGTATGCTATTGTGTCTGCTTGGACCGGCGGGCCTTGTATTCGGCGCAGAGCCCATAAAACTGCACCCGGAGAACCCACACTATTTACTGTGGCGGGGCAAACCTACGGTGCTGATAACTTCCGGCGAACATTACGGAGCAGTTCTTAACGCCGACTTCAACTACAAAAAATACCTCCAGACGCTGCAGTCGCACGGCTTCAACCTGACCCGCACGTTCAGCGGAGCATATTGCGAGCCTGTCGGCGCCTTCAAGATCGAGAACAATACACTCGCGCCGGCAAAGGAGCGATTCATCTGCCCGTGGGCCCGCAGCAATACACCCGGCTATGCCAATGCCGGCAATAAGCTTGTCCCGACGAAGGAGGGATTCGACCTGACAAAATGGGACCCCGCTTACTTTGCACGCTTGCGCGATTTCGTCGCCGAGGCGGGTAAACGCGGCATCGTAGTCGAGCTTGTACTTTTCTGCCCCTTCTACGAGGACCAGATGTGGAACCTCAGCCCGATGAACGCCGCCAACAATATTAATGGCATCGGCACGATGAAGCGGACCGAAGTCTACACGTTGAATTATCCCGATTTGCTCGCTGTCCAGGGTGCAATGGTGCGAAAGATCGTGGAGGAGCTAAAGGACTTTGACAACTTATATTATGAAATCTGCAACGAACNNCGAAATGGAGCTGCAAACAAAGCACCTCATTGCTCAGAATATCGCCAACAAAACAAAAAGAGTCGTCGAGCCGAACCCGCACGTTTCTATTTTCAATTTTCATTACGCCAAACCGCCCGTAGCTGTGGCCGAGAACTATGGTTTGAATAAGGTTATGGCCGATGACGAGACCGGTTTTGCCGGTAGTGACCCTGATTCCTATCGGCGTGAAGGGTGGGATTTTATCATCGCCGGCGGTGCTGTCTACGACAATCTCGACTACTCGTTTACCGCTGGCTGCGAGGATGGCACAGCGAAAATCAACGCCCCGGGCGGCGGCGGGCCGGTCCTGCGCAGGCAATTGGAAATTCTCAAGGACTTCATTAATAGTTTCAACTTCACCAGGATGAAGCCGGACAGTTCGATCATAAAGAGTACACTGCCCCAGAACGCAACCGCCCGTGCCCTGGTTGAAATGGGCCGTGGCTATGCGCTTTACATCAACGGAGCAAACCTCGCCGAGCTTGTGCTCGAATTGCCTGCGGGGACCTACCAGGCAGAATGGATCAATACCAAGACGGGCAAAGACGATAAGCAAGAGACTTTTCAGCACGAGGGCGGCGATCGAACCTTGCGCTCGCCCGCGTACACCGACGATGTCGCTCTGCGGATTCTTTGCAGCCCGCTGCGCTAAGCCGCGGGGCAGCCGGCAAGATAACTAAGCCCCGGCACAGGGCGATAAAAGCTAACCCGGATATTTCATGCTCCCCCTGATAAGGCGTCTTGCGGCAGGCTTACTGAGCAAAACCAACAATAAGGCGACAGCCCGCGTACAGAATGAGGGATATCAAGATTAACCCAACCATGACGATGACAATGCCGAGCCAAAAATCTTCTTTCTGCATAGGCACACCGTATTTGGCCACTGCGGTAGTGGGGTCTGAGCCAAGTGATTCTTGCCCCTCCGAATTGGATGTGGATTGAGGTGTCTCTACCTCAGTTATTTCTGCCCGTCACTTCCATATAAACTATAAGAATTGTATTCACGCAATGCAAAAAAACGCTGTTCTCCAATGCCGCCAGGAGTAGTTTGCCGATTAGTATCGTCTATGCCGTTCGTAGGCCCTGTCTGACCAGCACAGCCCGACCGCTTTACTAACCCGCATATTTCTTATGGTTTTCTAAAATGAAGTCTAATTTATATCTTATTTCGCAAAATAGACTTATATCTCTGTGTTCTCGCTGGTCTCTGTGGCAAAGAAATATTCAGGCTAAGACAGACAATTCTTACCGGCCCGGAAAGAGAAGGGACTCCGCCGAAGCGGTTATGTCCCTCTCGCGAAGGCGGATCGCCGAAATGGGAAAGTCAAGATTGAAATAGTGCCGGATTTTGCTATATTATGCTTAAAGTTATAATTGATATTAGCCGAGTCATAAAAAATGGATCACACCCGACCCGAACCCATTCGACTCGTCCCGACTTGTCAGGACTCGCTCAGGGCGGGCGAAAGGGTATTTAGGATGTTATGCGGAACAATCTAATTATTGTTAGGTGCAAAAAGGCATCATTGTAATGGTGGGCTAAATATGTTTTGGATATTCGACAGTAGTTGGGTTTGCTAATTAAAAGAATAAACTTCGTTCAGCAAGAAAAATCGAATCGCGAATAGGAAATGGAGAAACTATGCCAATAGACAATAGCATTAATAACAGAACATTTGAGGAACTATTTAGTAATCCTATTAGTTTTGAGATCCCCTTTTTCCAGCGGGCATATTCTTGGGAGAGACAACAATGGAAGCAACTTATTGATGATGTATGGGAACAAATACTTCCAGATGTTATTGAACAAATAGTTAATGATAATGCTACTGATAAAAATACAATGGAAAAACTCGAAAAACACTTACTTGAGCATGAACATTATTTCGGGGCTATTGTTGTCCTTGAGAAAACAAACTCACTTCCTGCTCTAAAAAGTTTTTCGGTTATTGATGGGCAGCAAAGGATAACGACAATTTATCTTTTGATAGCGATTGTGGTTGATTTACTTAAAGAAAAAGCGGACCTCGATGAAAGCTCCCAAAATTACATAAATACGTTAGAGGGATATATTAAAAATGGCATTAATCCCCAAGGAGATGATTACAGAAAATTAAAAGTATATAGCAACAAAGGTGACCGTTACCCAACTTATCTAAAGATTTTCAAAGAAAATCCTGAAAGTCCGTCACTTCCTATTGATATGCAGCTCTATGTTAAAGAGTATAACCAGATTGATGCTTTTTGGAATTATGCACTCAAAAAACTAAAATCTTACAGCGTTATTGCACTATTTGCTTTTTCACAGGCAATTCTCAAGAGCTTAAAAATTGTTTGGATTCCTCTTGATGAAAAAAGAGACAACCCTCAAGCAATATTTGAGGGTCTTAATGATAAAGGCATGCCTTTATCTGCTATCGAATTATTGTGTAGTTATTTATTTAAACCCCTAATTGACGATGTTACAAAACAACATGAAAGTATCCATAATGACAAATGGTTAAAAAGCATCAAGAAAGTTGGGGGAGAAAATGAGTATGAGTTTTATCTTAGAAACCTTTTTTCAATAAATAAACCTAAGATGATTGGGAAGGGGCGAAAGTTATACGCAAATTTTAAGAATACCAACAAGAAACTGTCGAAGCAAACAGCTTTTGATACAATAAATGAAATTGCGGATAACATAGATTTATTCAATCAGATTGTAAAACCTCAAGATCCCAGTTGTAAACACTCCAATAAGGAAATAAACAGTATTCTGATTAAAATAGAACGGACAGACATGTATTCTTCAATCCCCTTTATCCTAGCTATATTAAGGGAACAAAAAGCCGGCAATTTAAATGATGCTGATACTATAGCAATTCTGAATAGCCTCTTAGTGTTACTGGTAAGAAGAAAAGCATGTGAATTAAAAACTCAAAAGTATGATGTATTTTTCCCATCATTATTAAGCAAGATAATTAACGAACCTGACAAGGCAAAAGCATTTAAAGATCAAATATCGAAAGAGGATTTATGGGTTTCAAATCAGGAATTTGAAGATGCATTCGTTAATAAATCCCTCTACAAGCAAACTGAACTTGAATTTGTCAGGTTGGTTCTGCAAGAAATTGATAAGAAAATGCAAAGTCATGGACAATTACCTGACTATTCCTCTATCAATACCATTGAACACGTAATGCCGCAGACCTTAGATGACGAGTGGAAGTTGTATCTTGGGGCAGAGGCAAGCGATTTAAACCTTGAAAGAATAAAAAATTCTATCGGTAATCTTTGTCTGATAAGCAGAGCGGCAAACAGTTTTGTTGGACAAGACCCATTTGAAAAAAAGAAGAATAGTTATACAGACGTCAGTGCACTGACAAGAGATTTGAAAGGCAGGGCTGTAAAGTGGAACATGCAGGAAATTAAAAGGCGTTCTAAAGATTTGGCTGATAAAGCACTTGGAATTTGGTCTTGGTAATAGGTGAGTAAAAAAAACTAACCAGCTACTCCAGTGAATACGAGATACCGTGGCGTTGGAAACCGGCAAAAAAGCTGGTAAGTCGTTTATTTTAAGCCTGCTCTGAGCAACGCCGAAGGGACACAAAGCCTGTCCTGAGCCCATTCGGCTACGCTCAGGGTAAACTCTGCCGAAGGGACACTAAGGATAATTGAGCAGTGTAAATCCGCTTCAGCAATCTACCTCAAGGGCGTGCTGCATGCAGTCAGCTTTATAGAAGGGCGATAAGCCCTTGTGGTCGATGGCGTTGCGTTCTGAAAAAGCTCGCTTTGAGAAGAATGTTCGCCAAGAACACGAAGCTGACTACATCTCTGTGTTCTCTTCCAGCCTTCGCAGCCGCTTCGGCGGAGTAGGCGTGCCGCTCCTTCGACTCTGCTCAAGACGGCGTCTGTGGCAAATAAAGAACAGTGTCAATCTGCGTAAATCAGCGTCAAAAACTTTTGTGTTTTTTCGTGGCGAATATCTCTGTGACCTCGGAGTTTACCTTGAGCGTAGTCGAATGGGTGCTCTGTGGCAAAAATATAAAAAATCTCTGTGGCCAAAAAAATCCGTATCATCGGGGTGGTTCCGCCTGTTCCGTACCATATCACCCAGTGGGGTAATTTCCTCCAGACGTTTGGCTTTACCAAAGAGAGAGAGAGAAAACGGTGGGGTAAAGACCCCACCCTACAGAACTGATAAAAATCGGCGCCAAAGTGGTATCCGGTGTCGATCACGCTGCTCTTGCCAATTTTTACCCCATTGTCAATTACAACACCTGCACCTATCGCCACAGCTCTAGTAGTCCGTCAAGTTCGATTAGGTAGGTTGTCATTCCGCACTTGATGCGGAATCCAGGACGCCAGTATTTTGGATTCCCGCTTTCGCGGGAATGACAAGTCACACAATCAATCATGACAGACTACTAGCCTTCACCAGCGAAATACGAGATACGAATCACCAGACAAGCACTACGCTCTACTCACGATAAAACTCGAGTATCGAGCATCAAGCCACAAGTCCCCGACTATAGGATTTCCTATCTCTCCTAATTTAACAAAATGTTAATTTGTAAAAAGTGATAAGTTTCTGTCAATTTCTGCTCAAAACGCGCGCGCTTTTGCAAATTTCCGCAAATTTCCGCGCATTTCTGCGCATTTTTGATGCTTTTTTACCCTGTTTTTTCTTGCCTATTTTGCCCAGACTCTACAAGATGACCTGCGAAGCCACGTTTTACTCCAAAAATGAATATCACCTCGGAAAAATAGCCAAAAAACGCCAGTTTTTCCCAATTCCGGATAATTCCAGTTCTTAATCGTGTTAATCTGGGTCGCTAAATTTACTGCAAGGCGGAATCCTTTTCGATCACCTTTTTTTAGACACGGATTTGCACGGATTCACACTGTTTTGCAATGGCTGAGCCGAGAGGCGAAGCATCCGGCATCCGGCGGGATTCTTCGCTCCGCTCAGAACGGCGTCTGTGAAATCTGCGGTTTTCGCCCCTTGCGGATAAAGTTACGCTACTCGTGCCGCAGCGATTCAATTGGGTCCATATTAGCGGCGCGATAGGCTGGATATAAGCCAGAGAATAGCCCGACCATCACGCTAATACCAAAGGCCAACACTAACGAACCGCCTGTGATAACGGTGGGCATACGGCTGAAATGGGTTACAAGAAACGGCACAGCAGAGCCTAGAATAATCCCCAAGATGCCTCCAGCCAGAGTTAAAAGCAGCGTTTCTGACAGGAATTGAACCATAATATCCAGCTTTTTGGCGCCGAGAGCCCGGCGAATACCAATCTCACGCGTTCGCTCGCTAATGGTTGCCAGCATAATGTTCATAATCCCAATCCCACCGACCAGAAGCGAGATGGTCGCGATTGAGCCGAGAACTATGCTGAAAATGAGTGTCATACGCTTCGCCTGGCGCAACAGCTCCAAAGGAACGACTACCTGGTAGTCACTTTTCTTGTGGAATCGCTCCAGGAGTGTCTGCAGGATGTCGCGTGTTGGCAATACTTCTTCGAGCGCGCCGACTTTCACAATGATCTCCTGCAGTTCAACTTTTTCTATATTGGCTCCAGTACTACCACTTATCTGTACCTTTATCTCCCCAAAGCGGTCCTTGACCGTAGTCAGGGGGATATAGATATTGCCCACGTTCGCACCACCCTGACCCAGTGCGCCGCGTGAGGCTTCGCTATCGACTGCCGCTGTATCGCGAGCGACCTCTTGTGCACTGCAGACACCTACCACCCGGTAGTAATCACTTGCTATTTTTATGTCTTGTCCCAGCGGGTCGTCAAAAACAAACAGCTCTCTGACCACTCTCTCGTCTACGACGCAAACAGTCTGCTTGTAATGCATATCTATGCTGCTCAAGAATCGTCCCATTCCTACGTGGGTCGGAGACGTCTCAGGATGCCACGGGACTGTGCCGACGACCTCTACGGCTACCTTGCGGTTACGATACCAGGCCCGCTGCGAGACCCGCCGAACGGGAACAACAACCTGCACATTAGGAATACTATCGCGGAAACGCTCGGCATCAGCATAGGTCAGACCGTATTCGAGCATGCTCTGCTCCTGCCCGGTGGCCTGCTGATCTTCAGGAGGTTTCACTGTTTGTATAATAATATTCTGGCTCCCAAGGCGAGCAATCTGGGCCTGAGCTTGCCGACTTGCGCCTTCACCGATGGCCAGCATTGCAATAACTGACGATACGCCGAAGATTACGCCTAATGTCGTCAGAGTTGAGCGCAGCCGGTGCATCCACAGGTTCTTGATGCCCATCTTTAGTGTCCGCTTCAAACGAAAAGAAAGCATAGTGCCCTTCCTCTGCTACTTTTTTATGCGTCCGTCCAGAAGGCGAACGATCCGTTGAGCGTGCGTGGCAATGCTATCATCGTGAGTCACCGTGATAAGGGTTTTACCCTGGCCGTGTAATGTAAGAAGAATTCTGAGAATCTCAGCGCCACTCGCCGAATCGAGATTGCCGGTCGGTTCATCAGCTAAGATGATCAGCGGGTCGTTTGCCAGTGCTCTGGCAATTGCCACCCGCTGCTGTTCGCCGCCGCTCAGCTCGGATGGTCGATGTTTGAATCTATCGCCAAGACCCACCAGCCTGGCCAGCTCCATCGCCCGCTCGGCACTATCACGCTCCGAGAAACCCTGATAGAACATGGGCGTCTCTATGTTCTCTATGACGTTAAGCTGGTTGATGAGATTGAATGATTGAAATACAAAGCCGATGCGTGCACCGCGGATTAGCGACAACTGGTCGTCATCAAGCTGTGAGACTTCCTGCCCGCCCAGCCGGTAACATCCGCCGCTGGGACGGTCCAGGCAGCCAAGTATATTAAGCAGTGTTGACTTTCCCGAGCCGCTCGGCCCCATAATGGCCACGTGTTCACCGCGTTCAATAGTCAGATCGATGCCCCGTAATACCCGTAGCTCAACTGCTCCAAGCCAGTAGTTCTTGCGCAGCTGCTCAAACACCACAATTGGGCCGTCATTATTCTCCTGGAGCGTTTTGTCCAATGCCCGCACCACCAGATGCCTCACTGCCCTGCTGTTGGGCTGCCTGAATCCTGTTTGGAACGTTCGCGCATCATGCCCTCAATCTGTTTTCGCCTTTCCTCTGGCGACATACTCTCAAACTTTTTCTTTAACTCGTCTATCTTCTGCCTTTCCTCTGGGGACATGCTCTCCAGCCTCTTCCTCATCTCGGCTTTTTGCTCCGCCGACAGATTCTCAAGCTGGCGCTGACCCCCGTTTTCACGGGGGCGAGCCTGCCCCCGCGCAGGCGGGGGACCGCCGGATGCTGGCGCTGTTCCGGCCTGGGCTTGAGCCGTCTGAGCTGTCCGGCTCGGTTCTGCCTCGCCCTGCTCTTTGACCTGCTGAGTTTCCTCGGTGGGACCCTTTGCCTGCATCGTAGCCCGCGGTCCAACCACATTGGGCGGATTCAACACCACCTGCTCACCAACCGTAAGGCCATCAGTAATTTGGACAAATGTGTTATTAAAGGCACCCGTCTGCACTTCCCGCGGCTGCGCGCCTTGAGAGGTCATCACGTAGCAAAGTTTTTTACCCTCGCGGTTTGCAACCGCCAGCACGGGCACAACCGTTACGTCCTGCAATTGCTCAACCAGGATTTCTACCTTAGCTGACTTGCCCACCCGCAACGACTCACTCAAGCCTTCTATGCTGACCTGAGTAGTATAGACCTTAATGTCTGGGCTAAGAAAGCCACGTTGCGCGTCCGGCAGTGGCGCGACCTTAAGCACTTTGCCCGTAAACGTCGTATCGGGAAGCGAATCAACGGTAATCCTGGCACTCTGACCTGGACGTACCTTATCAACTGAGGACTCGTGGACACTGATTTCGGCAACCATTTCCGAAGTATCCGGCAAGGATATGATGTTCTGACGCTCATAGACTGCTGCTCCTTCTTCGATGCGTCTTTCTCTGCCTCTAAAGGGATCGCCGCTTGAACTATACACCACCAGACCTGGTGCTGGAGCTTTGATGGTGCAACCGGCAATTTGTTTTTCGAGCTTGCTCACCAGGGTTTTCTGTAACTGATACTTTGAGTCGGCGCCTGTCAGCAGCGCCATTGCTTGTGCCAGTTTGGACCGGGCACGAGCCTCGGTCCGCTCCAATTCGCGCCCGGCTTCAGCATAATTGCTGAGGTATTGTTCTACCTGTTTTGGAAACTCGTAACGCCCAAACAGTCTTATAGCAATCTCACCCTTAATTTTCTCAATTTCATAGCGCTTCTTCTCGAGCTGGTCTTTCTGCAGTTCAGTTTGGGCAACGTACTTTTTGGCGAAGAGCTCTTCCGTCCACTTCAGCGTATACGTGGCCTTCGCCAGGTTCTCCAGAGCCAGAGTGTTGTTGCCTGTTAGTTCCCGCGTCTTCTGTGCCGCCTCGGTGCCCAGATTGGGGTCTTCAACCTGCTTAATAAGCGCGGCCATATCAATATTTGCATTTGGGTCTTGATGTGTTTGCTCGACCAGGTCTTTGGCAACCATTTCGCCAAGATACCTCTGAAGATCCATTAGAGCGAATTTTACCTTCAATTGCGCAGCGGTAATGTCGCTTTCATTTTGTTTTACCTGGATGCGATACGACTCGTTTGCGTCGGTAAAGTTTGCCTGGGCTGTAGCCAGATCGATTTTCCTTAGCTCCAGCTGGTCCCTCGGGGTGGAAGAATCCAGCGCGACCAATATCTTGCCGTTATTGACGTCTTCTCGCGTGATGTAAGTGCCTTCAGGCACAATGCTGATTATTGTTGTCTGGCCCTCGACCTCGGACTTGATATCTATTGAATTGCGGGCCTTAATACTGCCACTTTCAGTTACGGTGACGGCCAAGTCATCCTTTCGCACCGTAAATGCGTTCGATCCTCCATCAACGTTAGCCACGGTTGCTTTCTGGGTTAAACCTAATACCACCAATATCAGCGAGACAAGTGCAACCAGAGCCGGAATCATCCACAGTCGTCGGCGTAAACCTGTTTTATTACCCTGCTTATTCC
>JAFNGF010000268.1:11905-12133 GCA_017885385.1 Planctomycetota bacterium | reverse complement strand
TTCGCTGAAACCCCGTTATTACACGGGCGGTGTAGATTCTGCCCCGGTTGAAGAAAGTGGAAAATGCTTCTGCGTTGCCCCAGCCGTTCTGAAATAGCACAATTCTGGTTTCTTTGCCAAACAGGGACTTGTGCTCTGAAAGGTTTTTCGCCGCTGCCAGTGAGTCGAAAGACTTGGTGCATACCAATATATAATCGTATTTCCTTGCCCGAACTTGCCCCAAAGATG
>JAFNGF010000268.1:0-11786 GCA_017885385.1 Planctomycetota bacterium | reverse complement strand
TGAGCAAGGTCGAAGGGTCGAAGGGTCTGGCGGGCCGGCATCTCGATTTAAGCAGGCAGCTTGCGATGCCCAGCCCCACAGCACCAGCGCCGTATATTAGCACCCTCATACTTATAATTGTTAATTGTCAATTTTCAATTGTCAATTTACAATTTGCAATTGCCGCAGTACCCAGGAGAAATAAGACGTGAGAGCGATGGTGCTTAGGCGAACCGCACGTGTTGAAGAAAAACCTTTGGTGATTGAGGATTTGCCGATTCCTCGGCCCGGCCCCAAGCAGATTCTGGTGAGAGTTTAAGCCTGCGGGATATGTCACACCGAGCTGGATGAAATCGAGGGCAGACTACCGGCAAAACTGCCTGTAGTCTTAGGTCACCAAATCGTTGGCAGGGTAGAGAGCGTGGGTTCCAGCGTCTCCAGATTCAAGCTCAAAGACCGTGTGGGAATCGCCTGGATAAATTCTGCGTGCGGAAAATGTTCTTTTTGCCGAAAGGGAAATGAGAATCTATGCCCGGAATTTCAGGGCACCGGTTGCGATGTAAATGGCGGCTACGCCCAGTACACTGTGGTCGGCGAAGATTTTGCCTATCCGATTCCGGAAAGGTTCAGCGACTGCCAGGCGGCGCCGCTTTTGTGTGCCGGAGCGATTGGCTATAGAGCTTTGCGCCTGACAAACCTTGAGGATGGGCAGATTCTCGGCCTTTTTGGTTTTGGCGCCTCAGCCCACATTGTGATCCAAATTGCCAAGCACAAGTATCGGAGTTCCCCGGTTTTTGTTTTCACCGGGGCCGGCCAGAAGGACCATCAGGATTTAGCCGGAAAACTGGGCGCTGATTGGGTTGGAGTAACCGGGGATACGCCGCCCACGAAACTTAATTGCGCAATCGATTTTACTCCTGCGTGGAAGCCGGTCATCGAGGCGCTCAGGGTGCTGGAAAAAGGTGGCCGAGTCGTCATAAATGCAATAAGAAAAGAAGAAAAGGACAAGGATTCGCTCCTGGAGTCGAGCTATCAAAACCATCTTTGGCTTGAAAAAGAGCTCAAAACGGCAGCTAATATTACCAGTCGCGATGCCAGGGAATTTTTGCCCTTGGCAGGTGAAATTCCAATTATGCCGCAGGTTCAGGAATTTGACCTGGAACAAGCAAACGAGGCGCTACTTTTACTGAAACAGGGTAAAATCCAGGGAGCAGGAGTCTTAAAGATAACTTAAACGTCAAGTCGAAAGGCAGCAGTACGATGGCAATCATACTGTATAAGGAGCCGGAACTTAAAAATCCGGTTATGTTTTGCGGCTGGCCGGGGATCGGAAACATCGGCTTAACTGCGATGGACGCTCTAAGAGTGGTGCTCAAAGCCGAAGAGTTCGGCCAGATCGAACCCTGGGACTTCTTTGATCCCCAAGAAGTCAGGATTGCCAACGGTTTGCTGAAGGAGCTGGAGTTTCCCAGCAATAAGTTTTACTTTCAGCGGCTGGAAGCCTGCTCTGAGCACGGCCGAAGGGATCAGGGCCTGATATTCTTTATCGGACAGCAGCAGCCGGGCGAAGGCCCAACAAGATACGCGCAAGGCCAAAAGGCTTATGAAATGGCCAATTTAGTCCTGGATGTGGCAGAGAAATTTGGCTGCCAGAGGGTTTACACTTCAGGCGCAGCAGTTACTCAGATTCACCACACCGCAAGACCGAGGGTCTGGGCCGTGCCCAACAGGCCAAACTTGGTCGCTGAGATGCAGCACTATGAAAATACCATCCTGATGTCGCAAATCGAAGGAAGAGGCGACCAGGGTGTTATAACCGGCCTTAACGGGCTTTTACTGGGCGTGGCTAAAGAACGGGGCTTGGAGGCGATCTGTCTAATGGGCGAGATACCTTATTATCTTCAGGGAGCTCCCTGGCCCTATCCCAAAGGNNCAACTTGGACGAATTGGCCCAAAAAGTGGAGGAAAACATTGACGGATTCTTAGAAAGCCTTTACACGGCAGAAGCGATACCTCCTGAAGTAAGGGATGAAATTGAGAAACTAAAGGACGTGAGCCGCGAGCCCGGACCAATAACCGAAGAAGAGCAGAAAAAGATAATGGAGCATATTGATGAGCTTTTCGACCAGGGACCTTGGAAAGATGAAAAGAGACCCCCGACAGGGGGGGGAACCCAGTAGCATCTTTAAATTTTCGCAGCCCGTCAGGGCCGGCAAGTCCGGCCCCGCCGGGCCCGAACGGCAGCCTGAGTTTGAGAATCCAACGCTGATTGTCGCCTGGGATGAGGATGCGGGCAAACTCGGTCCAAAGGTGATCGAATACATAAGTCGCAAGCTGGACGCGAAAAGTTTCTGTGAGGTCGAGCCGACAGGATTTTTCTCCCTTGAAGGTGTTGCGGTCGAGAACGACATAGCTCAGTTTCCTGAAGGCAAATTCTATTACTGCCGAAGAAAGGACCTGGTAGTGTTCAAAAGTAACGAGCCACCTTTTGACCGGCATAAATTCTTAAACGGCGTTTGTGATTTGGCTCAGCACTACTGCAAAATAAGGCAGCTTTATACCCTTGGCGGGACTATTTCACCGGTTGCTCATACCGACTCGCGAAGGATATTGGCGGTCTTTAATCAAGAACAAATTCAGCAAGAGCTTGCGGGCTTGGGCCTGGAAAACATGAATTGGCAGGGACCGCCGGCAATCAGCAGTTTCCTTCTGTGGGTGGCCCAAAGAGGGGCGATTCCAGGCGTAAGCCTTTGGACGGAGATACCATTTTACCTGGCTGCGGGCGAGGACTTCCAGGCGATAAAAGCAACTGTTTCTTTTCTCGATAAGAGATTTGACCTGGCTCTGGACTTCGGAGAGCTGGATGAACAGGTCAGTCGCCAAAATGCAAAGATTGACCGGCTGAGGCAAGATGATGCCCAGATCGATAGGTACATCCGGATGCTGGAAAGCAAGCTTTCTCTCAGCGCAGACGAGCAGGTGGAATTGACTAAAAAGGTAACCGAGGTCCTCGAAGGCACTTAGCCTCGGCACCAGTGGCCGAGGCAGCCCCCGCCACAGGTGCAGGGGCTAAGCCGGACCTGGCTGCCGCTTGCCAGATTCTTCGCGGACTTTACCCTCGAGTGAAGCGAAGGGTTCGGAATCGCTCTTTTCATCCATTTTTATTTGGAATCAGCAGTTCTTGTGTCATACTTTACATAAGCACAGACTTCTGCGTGACGATCATTCCGATACTTAGCCTCGGCGCCAGGGGCCGAGGCACCCCCGCTACAGGNNTGGGGGAAACCGAAGTGGGAATTCAACATTTCTCCGAAAAGGTTCTTTTGATCACACTGCCTGAACAACCACAGCAAGGCGATGAGCTGGAAGAAGTCAGCGGGATGCTAAGTGAAAAGGTTGACCGTGATGTGCTGGTTGACTTCTCCCAAGTTCAAGTGTTGACCTCCGAAGCCCTCTGCCGTCTGATGATACTGGATAGACTGCTGAGGGGATCCGGGTGTATGCTTATTCTGTGCAACGTTTCTTCAGAAATAAAACATGTCTTTATCCGAACGGGCCTGGTAACAATATTTGAGTTTGCAGAGGACGAGCTGGCGGCTCTGCGACGTATACGCAGCGGCTCCCGCGTATGTACTTAGGCGGCATAGGCAAACGGCCCAAACCGGCAGTGAAACCGCCGGCTAAATATTTAGCCCCCAAATTTATTTGGGGGTTTTCCTTCCGGCGGTTCGACCGGCCCGTTTGCGTTCCTTCACCCTTCACGCAGGACGTGTACTAAAACGGAGGTTCGGAATAGCTGCTGGGCAAGAACTCCAGGACGTTAGTGGGCTCAAAGCCGGCAGGGCACTTCTGCATGCCCGAACGGTTGAAGACAAGGTCCGTGTTGCCCGCTAAGCTCATGCAGTCATCGGAGTAGTTTATCACCGAACCATTGATCGTCCCGCCGGCATTGCCGTGGAACTCCACACCGCTGGCGGCAATCACGCCGTTGAGCGCTGCGAAATCGCCACGGAAGCAACACCTGAACCCGGGCGCCAGGATGAACGTTCCGGTCTTTTCAGTGAGCGACCCGAACTGCTCTGGCGGCAACGTGGACGCATCATAGCTGTCCACCGTTCCGCCGAAGTCCAGGAAGTTCGCTGGCGAGGGGCTGTCCAAGTCGCCCTCCGCCAGGATGAGGCCGTGAATCTCAGCATTGCCTGTAAAGCTGACCACATTGGGTGCTCGAATGTACATGATGCCTCTGATGACCGCGTGTCCTGAAAACGAGGGATTGGCGTTCGCAGGAATCTCAACGTTCGTCAGCGTCACGTTTGAGGTTGAATCTACTGCCGGGTTAAACGTGTGTTGGATGTACTGTACGAATTGGGCAGGATTCGGGGTCGGGAACTCACAGGGGGCATCACCGATCTTGATGTGATTCATGGCGGCTGCTCCCTGGCCTCCAAACACTGAGCTGCTATTACTGATATCAACGCTGGCGGCGCTATTTGCGATAGTGACCTTGCCTGCTATAGACGATTTTCCGGTCATTTGGAGCGCCAGAATACTGTTGAAGCTTTCGATGTAGACGCTGGCCTCGATGTTTTCATTGAATCCTTCGACCTCTACGTTGCCCTGCATGTTCAGAGGCCCTTTGGTTGCGATGCCCCAGTCAAATATGGGGTTGCCGACAGTGGCAAAATTAAAGTCGACCCTGATTTTTTTGCCGACCTGCCGGCTCGTGCCTGTTATGTCCATCGTCAGGCTGTTATAGTCGGGCCCGTATGCGATGACGGCATTGAACGCCTGGCCGGATTCGGAATCAAGCAGCACGCTGGGCACAGTTACTGTCTTGGCTGAGGCATCATAGTTTGAAACAACGTTAGTAATGCCTGCACTGCTGAGCTTGCTCTGCAATTGCAGCGCAATAGCCTGGAGCCTATTGGCAGGTTCGACAGTGCCTGGGACTTTGATTCCGGAAAGATGGTATCGCATGACATCAAGGCCGGATTGAGCGCTTACAAGGGCCTGGTTGGCGTGGCGTTGATTGTCGGAAATCTGGACGTTTGTGCCTGATAATGTTGCTATCGAGGCGGCAAGGGCCGAGAATATGAGCACAAATATCATTGATAGGATAAGTGCCGCACCTTTGCGGCTTTTGCTACCTGTCATTTTACCCCCCAGTAATAGCATCCCCAGAGTTGACTTGTGACTATATTTCTATTTTTCACCCCTGATTAAATTATAAAAAATTAGACAGGCAAACGCAAAGCGGTACGCCAATAATATAACGCAGGTCAAACCAGGAGAGCCGGCTGCCGAGGCTTACTGTGCCAGGCGTTTGGCCAGCTCACTCAGCGCCTTAAGCTCCTGAGGGTTTAACACCTGAATTTGCTCGCCTGGCTGTTCGGCATCTATGATGCCTTCGAGCAGCTCTATCTCTTTTTGATTAAGCTGGCCGACTTCGTGCTGTAGCTGTTGAACCATCCTGGCTAGTACGGCAAGTTTCTCATTGAGGTAGTGCGCCGACTCTTTTCCCTCGGCAATTTTTTGCTGAAGCTGCTGTGCGGCTGTGGTCAGCTCTGCGTTCTGCTCAGATAGGCGTTTTTCGATTTGCTCTCGTTCGGTGACTTGCTGCTGCAATTGTGCAATAGCTGCTGTTATCTGGGCGATTTTCTCGCCCAGCTCATTGCGGAGGCATCCGAGGTGGTCTTTGATTTCCATCAGCTCAAGACTTTGGCACTTGATACGCTGCTCAAGTCGGTCTAAGTGTATCTTGAATTGGTCGTCAGCCAGCTTGCGGTCACTGATTTCCTGTTGAAGCCGTTGATTGACTGTAGTTACGGCGTCCCCCGTGCCTCCTGCCGGAGGCAGGAACGGGGGGTGTTCGGCCCTTCCCGGCGCGCCGGGATTGACCTGCGGCCGTTCAGCGGTCACGGGCGACTTTTGCCATATCCTTTTCTTGCCGAACATAGTACAAGCCCTGGGAACCCGGTATAGCACTGATAATATCGGCAGAAACGCCTTGGTGCTTTGCTTCATAAAGCCGGCATTACGAAAAAGGACAATTGCCGCTTGACAGATACTGCAGAGTGCTCGTATTATGCAAATGTTGCGAGTGCAACCATAAGCTAAAACAAAGCGGCTAAAATGAAGGCACATCGCAACAGGGAGGCAGGGTGAGGAAGCCCGCCTTTGGCGGACCGCCTGTGTCTCCTTTTTTACTTTTGCGGGCGTATGAGCTTAGCCGCCCAGAGCGCTGACTAATTCACAATTTTCAATTTTGCCTGACCTCTGCGAACTCAGTGGTATAACACAGCAGTCGCCCGAATAAGGCAATTGTCGGGCAAAGATTCACATAAAAAATACGTAGTTTCCACAATTGACAGCCTTCTTCTGTGTTAATTAAGATGCCCTTGTTGTAATTGTTAATGGTTGGCAAGAGGCCGCTATGGACAAACAGACGTTTTGGCTCGGCGTCATTATTATTGTAGCAGGTGTAATCTTGATAGCGTACATTCTGCTGGCGCAGCGTTTCTTTTAGCAAAGTTCCGCCTGCAGGACTTCCGCCCATGTCGGCGGAAATCCTGGATGGGCTGCCGAAGAACCGGCTCTACGGTGACGAGTGAACAGCGGCTGGGGCCTGCTTGGAGTTCAAAATATACGCCAGCACATCGGGTCTACTGATAATTCCGACTACCTTTCCGTCTCTTGACGTTACCGGAACCCTCCTGAAATAGTTGATCAGCATAAAATCGATGATAGAGTTCAAGCTGTCATCCTCCTTGTAGCAAGCCGCCGGCTGGGTCATAAAAGACTCGACCGTGCTATCTGTTGTATTTTCGCCGGCGTAAATCAGTCGCAGCAGGTCTTTTTCGCTAATGATTCCGATCAGGGTCATGTCATCTTCGACCACCGGCATGCCTGTGATGTCGTTTTTCATAAGAATCTGGGCAGCCTCGTATATCGGAGTATCCTTTTTTACGCAAATGACGTCTGTCGTCATAATATCTTTAGCCTTGAGCATTTCTGACTTCCTTCCAAGTACCCTGCGGCCTCTGTGGAGGCGGACATTTTTCCCTTGCAAATTTGGTATCGGCGCAAGCTCCAGAAAGTTGAGCAAGAAAATCGAAAAGACGGCGTTTTGCCCCAAAATTACGTAGTTACCACAATAGGTGCGCTCAAAAATTTGTGGGCCCGGCAAGCTCGGGTGTCGACTGCGGCCGCCAGGCCCACTCCTTCAGGAGGAGGAAGGTATGAGTCGATTTCTTGCAGTGCCTTGCAAACACAATAAAACTCCCTCCGCGTATACTAAAATACGATATGTACAGGGGGCTTGACAATTGTGGAAACTACGTATTTTTACCAAAAATTTTATGGCAGGGGGCGGCTGGAATTGGGCTGCATAAATGAGGTTCTGCCGGTTGTAAAATCGCTTTGGGCTACTGTCGATTTGTGGCCAGTTCAGCCAGTCCGAGGGCAGCGGCTCGTCTGACCAGGCTGACTACATTACCAGCGCCGAGCTTACGCATAAGGCGGTTACGGTGCACTTCGATAGTTCTGAGCGAACGGTGGAACATTTGGGCGATTTCTCTGTTGTTTCTGCCGTCCAGGATCAACTGCAAGATCCTCATCTCCACTCTGGTAAGCGCTTTGCCCAGCAGCCGGTCGGGCGAAGTGCTTCTTTGCAGCGCAGATTCCACAGCCGACAGGAAGCTCTCTCGCTCCAGAGGCTTTTCGATAAAATCCAAAGCGCCCGCTTTTAATGCTCGCACCGCCATGGGCACGTCTCCGTAGCCTGTTATTACAAGAACCGGCAGCCAGGGGGCGATGCGTTTTGTCTCGGTCAAAAGCTCTATGCCGTCCATATCAGGCATTTTCACATCGGTTATAAGTAGATCGCACTTCTTGCATCGCAACCACTCCAGGCAGTCGGCTGCGCTGGCAAAACAATTGACCTTGGGGCCCAGATGCTCAAGGGTTTTCCTGATCACCCTGCGCAGGCTCGGCTCATCATCAACGAAAAAGATACATCGTTCGGTGTAATCCGCCATTGCTGCGAAACTAAGTCCTCATACCTTTGGTGATAGGCAAGGTGACGAAGAAGGTCGCACCTTTGCCGAGATCGCTCTTTGCCCAAACTTTGCCGCCGGCTCTGGATACGATATTCTTAACAACACAAAGCCCCAGGCCCGTTCCTTCACCAGCGGGCTTGGTTGTGAAAAACGGCTCAAAAATCTTATCCAGGTTTTCGGGCGCAATGCCGCCGCAATTGTCGGCGAACTGCAATTCTATCTGCTCACCTTTTACGGTCCCGCTTATAGTAAGCTGGCGATTCTTCTTGCCGTCCGCGGCGTGAATAGCATTATCTATTAGCGCAAAGAACAACTGCTCCATGTCTTTCTCGTAAACGTATATCGGCGGCAGCTTTTCCAGACCCTTCAGATGGACGAAAACGTTGGCCTGCTGAGCATTTTTGTTTAGCAGCCGGACAATCCTTTCAGCGGCTTCTTTAAGGTTTACTTTGCTGACGGCTTTTTCTGAAGATTGCCTGGCGAAATGGCGAAGCCTGTCAATGATGGAAGCCGCGTGAGAAACCTCATCCAGACCATCCTTGAGTCCTTCCAGCGCGTCATTGGGATAGTTGCCTGCCTGCAAATCGGCTAATGAGTTTTCAATTGACAGGCGAATCGCGGTCAGGGGCTGGGTCATCTCATGGGCAAGGGTGGCGCTTAAAGCTCCCAGTGAGGCCAGTTGCTCCGCCCGGGTCATTTTCTCGCGGTATAGATTAAGCTCTCTTTCTTGCCGCTTGGACTCAGTGATATCCCAGAAAATGCCAAGTATCGCAGTGACATTGCCCTGTTTATCTCGGACGGGTGTTTTGACCGTATGGACAATAAACTCTTGGCCCTCCAGAATGTATTTCTCTTCGATGTCTGTTGTCTGGCCTGATTCAACAATTCGTCTGTCGTCTGCCCTGTATTTCTCAGCGAGTTCCTTGGGGAAGAAGTCGTAATCTGTTTTTCCAACGATCTGGTCTGCTTTTATTCTCAAATCCCGGGCGTGGTTTTCATTGCAAGATATGTAAACAGAGTTTCTGTCTTTAAGGAATACCTTTTGAGTAAGATTCTCAAGAAGCGTCCTGTACTTGGTCTCGCTTTGCCGAAGCGTGTCCTCCGCTTGCTTACGTTCGGTTACGTCTGTGGCAATTAACATGACGGCGACAACCTGCCCGCCTTGCTTGATGGGTCCGACCCAGCTCTGGTACCATGAACTGCGCCCGCCAGGCCCGGCACCCGCAAGCTCGTAACTGTAAGGCTGGTCGGTTTTCACGACCTGCTCAAAGGCATGTCGCAATACATCTCGATACTCAGAGAGCACGTAGTCATAAACGCTGGTGCCGATTGCCTCCTCCAGAGTGTAGGGCGGCACGGTGCGGTTCAGATAAAGAATGGTCCCATCAGGGTCGGCAGTCAAAATTACATCCGGTGCGTTTTCCGCCAGACATCGCCACTTTTGTTCGGCTTCTCTCAAGGCCTCTTCTGTTTTTTTGCGTTCGGTGATGTCCACTTGTGTGGCCAGAATGGTGTTCTCGCCGGCGGAGGCAAATGGGATTACGGTTAGATTTACCCAGTACGTCGTGCCGTCTTTTCGTTTTAACTGCGTTTCAAAATCCCGTACCAAACCATTCGTTTGCAGCTCTTTTAGGAGCCTTGCACGCTCCTGAGGATTCACGTAGGTATCTTTGAGATTGACCTGCCTTATTTCGGCGTTTGAGTAGCCCATCATTGCAAGCATGGTGCTATTGCAATCCAGAATCTTACCATCCGTGGTCGATAGACCAAGCCCTACTGGGCTGCTCTCGAAAAGACTACGGTAGCGAAGTTCAGATTCTCGTAAGGCCTGCTCCAGCTTCTTGTGCTCGGTCATGTCGAACGCGAAAATAGCCAATCTTGTCACTTTGCCGGTGGAGTCCTTGATAGGGTTGAATGAATTCAGTATATGTCTTGCCCCGCGGATATCCTCAAATATGACAGGCTGACCAGTGCGGACAACCTTCTCTATTTGCTGCTTTCTTGACGCGGCCAGGTCCGGTGGAATAAAATCGTAGGCACATTTACCGATCAGCTCGTCAATAGTTGTGCCCAGTCTTTCCGCATTCACTCTGTTCGTAGCCCGCACAGTTCCATCTGGTTCTATCAGCAGTACCGATTCGGTTACCGAGTCGATGATTGACCTCAGGGCGCTCTCGCTCTCTTTTAGTTTCTCCTCTGCCTTTTTGCGACCAGTGATATCGCGTGATATGCCTTGAACGCCGGTGATAGTATTTCCATCGTATATCGGGCGGACATTTGTTTCGACGGTGATGGTTTGTCCTGTTGCCGTTCGATACGCCAGTTCAAACGGCGGCACTTGTTCCCCCGCCCAAAACCTAGCAAGATTCGTGCTGACGATCTCATGATATTCAGGGATGACAACATCTCTGAAGTTAAGGCCAACAAATTTCTCGGCGGGGATTCCTGATCTTTCCTCAATAACCTTGTTTACGTATGTAAAGTTTCCTTTAGTGTCGATCTGGTAGACACCATCGGTGATGTTGTCCACAAGGAGGCAGTATTTCTTGTGGCTTTCCTGTAATTCGTACTCAGCCCTTTTCCGCTCGGTGATATCCCTGATTATCCCGCGAGTCCCTACGACCACCCCGTCTTTTATTATGGGCGTTGAGCTGAATTCAACATGGTGGGGTCTTCCATTCTTATCGAACATAACGGTTTCAGCGGTGATTTTTTCTCCGCCGAGGATTCGCTTAAACACTGCCATTGCATCAGGTAGCTTGTCCGGTGGAATCCAGTTGGCAAAGGTCTTGCCGATAACTTCTTGCGGCTCCCGTCCAAACATGGCTTTGCCGGCTTTGTTTATGGAGGTTACATTTCCTTGTGCATCCAGGGTGTATATTACGCCGGTCATCTCTTCGACGAGGTCTCTATATTTAGCCTCGTTTTCTCTTAGCGATGCCTCGGCTTTCTTGCGCTCGGTGATGTCCCTGGCGACCCCGATGAGCCCGACAATCTTTCGTCTATCATCAAACTGTGGAACCTTTATAGCGTGAAACCAGCGTTCTTTTCCCTCCGCGTCGGTCATGCATTTGGTAAATTCCGTTGCCTTGCCTGTCCTAAAAACAAGGCTGTCATCTTCGATGTTCCTCTTGGCCTGCTCTTCGTCTGGCATTATTTCATAGTCGTTCTTGCCGATGACCTGCTCACGCAACAATCCAAAGGCCTCTAAGGTCTTATTATTGGCAATAATGTATCGGCTTTCGAGGTCCCTATAAAAGATCGCATCCTGTGCGGATTCTACCATAACTTGGTATTGTTTGAGCTTTTCCTCGGCCTTCTTACGCTCGGTGATGTCGTGTACTACACCTTCATAATACAGCGGCCTTCCCGGCTCATCCCGAACGACCCATCCGTCTTCGCTGACAGACACGGTTGTTCCATCCTGTCTTAGCCAGGCGGCCTCCAGGTTGGCGACTCTGCCGTTTTTTTCGATGAGGTCTTTGAATAATGAGCGTGGATAGCCCGGTGCAAATCCTTCTTTTTCCAGATTCCGTTGGGATAGCTGCTCAAAAGATGAATATCCCAGCATGTGCACGAGTGCCGGGTTTGCCATAATGATGCGGCCATCCGGCGTGGTTCGGTATACCCCCACCGAAGCATTTTCAAACAGCTCTCTGAACTGCTTCTCAGAACGTTCCAGCGTTTGCTGCGCTTGCTCCAGTTCGGTAATCCGGCGGTGCAAAACGCGCAACTGCTGCACGGTTCCTG
>JAFNGF010000267.1 GCA_017885385.1 Planctomycetota bacterium | reverse complement strand
GTAACCTTACAATGCCATACTGTAACCTGACAACGCGACATAATTTATTTCTCGGTACGCTGCCCTAACATTGTTTATATTGGTCCGCATAACATCCCAAATACCATTGCGTCCGCCCTGAGCGAGTCCCGACAAGTCGGGACGAGTCGAATGGGTTCGGCTGGGGTGTAATACCAATTGCATTTATTTAATNNTATTATTAAATGCAATTGGTATAATCCATTTCTTATGACTCGCGGAATATCAATGAAAACTATGGGCATAATATAGCAAAATCCGGCACTATTTCAATCTTGACTTTGCCGTTTCGGCGATTCTCTTTCCGGGCCGGTAAGCATTGTCTTTCTTAGCTTGAATATTTCTTTGCAACAGACGCCGTCCCTTCGGCAGGCTCAGGGCAGGCTCTGAGCAACGTCGAAGGAGACCGCCGAGAACACAGAGACTGCGCAACGGAGGACGGACGACGGATTGCTGTCTTCTGTCCCGTTCGACTTCGCTCAGGGCAGGCCTCTGTCTTCTGTCTTCAGATTCTGCTGTGCGCACTCGGCGGTAAAAACTCCGAAGGGCAGCAGCAAAGGTTGCGTGCTGGAAGCAGGTGCGATATTCTTTATGAGGACAGGGCGAGCAGCCCCCCTGCTCGGGGAACGGTTCGACGGGCTCACCATCCCGAACGCAGTTGAGGGACCGAGTCCGGCCTTCGCAGCCGCTTCGGCGGAGTAGGCTAAGGAAGAATTCCTGTATTAATAGGACGGAAAGAATGGGACGCAAAGAAATGGCTCACAGAGGTTGCTGCAGATACTACTTAGGTATTCTTGTCACTATCCTGGCAGCCGACAGCCTGGTCGCTGCTGACCGGAAGACTCCCGATAGCTGGATACGGGTTGGCCAATTAGGTCCAGAGGCAAAGCGGATGACCGATGCCTTGCCATTATCCGATCAAACTGATCAAGGCGGCTGGGAGAGATATGAACTACAGAGCGATGAGTTCGAAGGCGTAGAGCTTGACCCCAACAAATGGTGGCCGAAGAATCCAGGATGGTTAGGCAGACAACCTGCGTTCTTCTATCCCGGCAATGTGCATGTCAGTGACGGCAAATTGCACCTAACAATGAGAAAGCAGGAAGTTGCTGAGATGCCCAAGGACAAAGGCTATCACAGCTATACTTCCGCTGCGGTGCAGAGCAAAACCACGATCAAATATGGCTATTTCGAAGTCAAAGCCAAACCAATGAAGTCTCACGGCTCCAGCTCCTTTTGGTTCTATGACAGCACCCCGGAATGGTGGACGGAAATTGACGTATTTGAAATCGGCGGCGGCGCTGCTGGGTTTGAGAAGAAATACAATATGAACGTACACGTATTCAGGACCCCAACCCAGAAGCAGCACTGGTCTGCAGGCGGGGTGTGGGCGGCCGACTCAAATCTATCAGATGACTACCATGTATATGGCCTGGAATGGGATAGAGATAGGATCAAATGGTACTTTGACGGAGTTTTGGTCAGGTGGGTGGAAAATACCCATTGGCATCAGCTATTGACGTTGAATTTCGACAGCGAGACAATGCCGCAGTGGTTCGGGCTGCCAAAGGACAGCGACCTGCCTTGCACTTACAGCATTGAATACGTGAGAGTCTGGAAGAAAAAGTCGGTCGAAGGTAGCTGCCCCGGAGCTATGTATCAGATATACCCGGCGGTGGTCGATTCGCAGGAGGAATTTGAAAAGGTCGCCAATTCACTTACGCCGGGTGATGAGCTGATCCTGCACGGTGGGATTTATTCACAGAATGCTCGCCGGGCTGTTACCGCCAAGGGTACTCTTGCACGACCCATTGTTATCCGTGCTGCAGAAGGGCAAACGCCGGTGCTCACTCGTCCTGCCGACAATATCGACAAGTATAATAACATCGAGCTCGTCGATTGCTCATACCTGATTATTCGAGGCATACGCTTCGAAGGCGGTAGTTCCGGAGTGAGGTTTATCCGCGGACACCATGTTACATTGGAAGATTGTGAGATTTGCCAGACTGGCAACAACGCATTGACCATGAACAGCGGAGACTGTGATGCCTTTATCATCCGCAGAAACCATATTCATCACACCGGCCTGAGCAATGCAGGCGCCGCCGAGGGGGAAGGCATGTATATTGGCTGCCACGATGGTTCGTGCATAACCACCAATACGTTAGTTCAAGGTAACTATGTTCATCACCTGCGGAGCACCAGCAGCGGCGGAAATGACGGCATCGAGATAAAATTCGGTTCATACGATAATACCGTCCGCGATAACGTGATCCACGACACAAACATTGGCCGGCAGTATCCCGGCATCTTCGTATATGGCGGCGGCGCCAAGGTCAATACCGTCGAAGGGAACGTCATTTGGAATGCCGGGGAAGGCATCCAGGTAGTCTCTGATGCGATTGTCAGAAACAACATTATTTTCGGCTGCTCGGCGACCGGCATCACAGCAGCCCCACATGCTGCGGTGCCTAAGATGCAGAATGTTACGATTGTGAATAATACCATCGTGAATCATCCGCGAGGGGTCCTGATTCGATGGGCAAAAGCCGCTAGCATGCGCTTCTGTAACAACGCTGTTTATTGTCCGAGCTCTACAGCGATTGATGCCTCGGGAATCGATAACGCAACTTTCACGTGCAACTACGTCACAGGCCGTCTGCAGGGCGTAACCATAGATAATGATAGATTCTACGATGGTGGGAGTATTTCAGCGGCTCTTGTTGGACCCGACAAGAATGACTTTTGGCCTAATTCAGGCTCGGTGCTGATTGGCCGTGCCAATCCGGCTTTCGCACCAGAGCTTGATTTCAACCATACTACGCGGAACCCTCCTTTCGATGTCGGCGCATACGAAACTGATGGGTACGTTAAAAATCCTTGTTGGCAGGTACGGGCGGGATTCAAGGTAGCCGCTGAGAACAATCGCCAAAGAAAATAAGGCAATGAAAGAGCCGGCTCAACGTTTTTACCGCCGAGTGCGCAGAGAATGCTGAGGTTTTTAATTTTGATTTTTCCTCTGCGGCCTCGGCGCTCTCTGCGGTGAAAGTCCACCTCAGCAAAAATCATACGACAAAAAAGTCCTGTGGGTCGCACAGGGCTTCAGTATCAAGCAACAGTTAAACCTTTAGTATTTAGCCCCCAGGTTTATCCTGGGGGTTCTTTGTTCCGCCTTTGGCAGAACAAAGATAAGCAGCGAAAGGCCGTGCTTAACGGCAGAGTCTTCGGCAAATGTCCACGAATTCTTCCGCTCGCTGTAAAACTGTCCTGGCCTCAGATTCATCTGCCCCGGTAAAGGACAGGTAGTCGCACTCGTTCCGGCGCGCAAATGCGTTGCTTATGTAAGTGTGATACCTGGGCTCCACAAATCCAGGCTTGACGATATGCTGACCAAAAGCGGCTATGAGACCGTGATGTGAGCTTCGTTCAATCCCACGGTTTAAGAGAGCCGCCGTCGCGGCGTGAAACATTGCATAGTACGCACGACCGACAGCACCGCGATAGAACCCGCCCGCAATAAGGTGCTTACTTTCCCTAAGAAACTCATCGGCGCTTTGGAAGTGCCCCTGAATCTCCGCCTTCATACGCTTATGCCCTCACGCATAATGGCGCGGTAAGCCGCATACTTACCCTGCTCGTAGTCACATTGCGGAACGAAGAAAAAGCTGACGAGTGTATCGTATTCCAAGCTAATCCGAGATGCTACCTCCCCGGTCCGCTCGTGTTCAGCAAAGCGGTCGGGAATCTCGTCAAGGATGATGGCGATATCGATGTCGCTGTTTTCATCGAGCCTATCCCGTGCTGCTGAGCCGAACAGAAGCATTCCCCGCAGTCGCTTGCCGTACAATTTCTCAAGCTCTCGGCGGACTTTTGCGGCTATTTCAAGTGCCTGTTGTTTCGTAGTTACCATATCGCCTTTAGTATATAAACAATTTGCAGATGATACAATAAAAAAGGCCCTGTCCTCGATGAATCGGCACAGGGCTTAGTTGACAAGTAACAGTTACGCCTTAGCCCCGCCACCCCTGGCTTGAGCGAAGTCAAATGGCAGTGGGCGGGGTTCTCATGCAGCGAAAGGCCGGCCGGATATTTACCCAGCCGTTTTACGGCGGGTTGCCGACGCGCCAAAGCCGCTATGGCGACGGCGCGTTGCATTGCGGGCTACGCTTGTCTTGTGGAGTTTGTCCGCCTGACTTCGGCGAGCTCAGTCGAGTCGTGGCGGAACTTAGTGCCAGTCATCAGGCTTACCGTTGGCGGACGCTTGCCTTGCGGGTTAGCAATCCGACTTCTGGTACTTCTGACTCCCATCACTTGACGGGCGGTGTGTACAAGGCTCAGGAACACATTCACCGCGGTATTCTGACCCGCGATTACTAGCGATTCCGGCTTCATGCAGACGGGTTTCAGCCTGCAATCCGAACTGGGGCGCGCTTTTTGGGATTTGCTTGCCCTCGCAGGTTTG
>JAFNGF010000266.1:11437-13552 GCA_017885385.1 Planctomycetota bacterium | reverse complement strand
TTCCCGCCAAAGGCGGGGTGGCCGTCTTCGGCGGCTGTGACGCGAGGATCCACGTTGTATCGCTGGTGGACGGAAATGCGGCAGCGCAAATTGACGCCGGCGCATACATTGCGGGTTCCGCCGCATTTGTTGACGGGCAGGCATACATCGGCAATTACGATAACGTACTTATTAAAGCTGACGTTGCTGCCGGGGCAATCCTGTGGAAGTATAGCGGCGCTGATGCGCCGTTTTTTTCTTCGCCGGCGGTCGGTGAAGATGTGGTCGTGGTTGGCGGAAGGGACAACCGAGTCCATTGCATTCGGCGCAGCGACGGCGAACAGGTCTGGACATTTGCGACGCTCGGGGCGGTCGATAGCTCGCCTGTTATCTGCGGCGGTAAAGTGGTCGTCGGCTGCGAAGATGGACGAGTTTATATGCTGAGATTGTCCGACGGCAGCAAAGTGTGGTCGTACGAAATAGGTCAGGCTGTCACTTCGTCGCCGGCTGTAGTCGGCGGAATGATTGTTATCGGCAGTGACGATGGTTTTCTTTATGCCTTTGTAGGTAGCAATGCTTGAGCTTATTAATGTGACAAAAACCTATGAGTCCCCGGCCGGCGGCGGTGCTTGCGTGTTGAAGGATATAACACTAAAGATAGCGCCGGGCGAGTCTCTGGTCATAGTTGGCCCTTCAGGCAGCGGCAAAAGTACCTTACTGAATATCATCGGTGCTCTGGATAGGCCAACTTCGGGCAAAGTCCTGTTTGATGGCAATGACCTCACAAAGCTTTCGGAGGTTCAACTAGCCAGAATCCGCAATCAGCACATCGGTTTTGTTTTTCAACTGCATCATCTTCTGCCCCAGTGTACCGTGCTGGAAAATGTCCTTGTACCTACTCTGGTGGATAGGTCTAGCCGTCGCCGGCACGCCTGCCCTGAGCCTGCCGAACGGGGCGACGAGGCACGAGCAGTCGAGCTGCTTGCGCGCGTGGGCCTGGCCGACTACCTGCTCCACCGTCCGGGCGAGCTTTCGGTGGGACAGCGACAGCGGGTAGCAGTTGTCAGAGCACTGATAAATAAGCCCAGGCTGCTGCTTGCGGATGAGCCGACAGGGTCGCTGGATGAAACTACCGCCGAAAGCATAGCGGATTTGCTGGTCGAATCCCGCTCCGGCTTCGGCCTTGG
The DNA here is from genome assembly GCA_017885385.1 of Planctomycetota bacterium. Classification (GTDB taxonomy): domain Bacteria; phylum Planctomycetota; class Phycisphaerae; order Sedimentisphaerales; family Anaerobacaceae; genus JAFNGF01. The sequence goes on along the minus strand of JAFNGF010000266.1, from coordinate 12,386 downwards.
CCGGGACGAGCTGAACCGCACCGAAAAAGCTGCCTTGATTGTCGTGACACATTCGATCCGACTGGCCGAACGTATAGGACCGGTCGTGGAATTGACCGGCGGGGTATTGAAAAAACCAGGAACCTGCGGTGAAGCCGCAGGCTAAATATTGAGCCCAGCGTTTTACGCGGGGTCTCTGGCAGGAGCCGGGCGTGAGTTTCTACCGAATCATTCTAAGAAGTCTTGGTTTTTATTGGAGGACAAACCTGGGAGTTTTGCTGGCGGCCATGGTGAGCACCGGCATTCTGACAGGTGCTCTTGCCGTCGGCGACTCCGTGCGGCACAGCCTTCAAGCACAGGCGAAGGAGCGATTAGGGACAACCGAATTAGCTCTGGCCACAGCGAACAGGTTCTTCACAGAAGAATTAGCTGACGAGCTGGCGACGCAGCTAAACAACCACGGATTGCGCGGATTATCACAGATGAGCACAGATTCGACATCCGTGAAATCTGTGAAATCTGTGGTAAAAGTCGCACCGGTGCTGCAGGTGCGAGGCCTTATGGCCGATAGCAACGACGTCAAACGAGCAAACAACGTACAAGTGCTCGGCGTCGACCAGCGTTTTTTTGAAGTCGGCCCGGGCAAAAATCCGTTGGCTGACTCCCGCTCCCTGCCTTCGCAGGGACAAGTTTACCCCCGTGCAAACGGGGGCGGCGGTTGGACTGACGGGATCATTATGAATGAATCGCTGGCGGCAAGACTTGGCGCTCGCGCCGGCGACGAAGTACTGCTGCGGATCGAAAAGCCCGGCGTAATGTCACGGGATGTGCCGATTGCACCCGATTCGGATTTGACCGTCGCTTCTCGCCTGGTGATAAAGGCAGTCGCCGGCAGATCGGAATTCGGCAGCTTCAGTTTGCAGGCAAATCAGATCGCTCCCTTAAATGTGTTTGTGCCGATTCGATGGCT
>JAFNGF010000266.1:0-11410 GCA_017885385.1 Planctomycetota bacterium | reverse complement strand
CGCGGGCCTTGAGCTTCGCCGGCTCGATGTACAGCAGTGCCTTGAGCTGCGCAGCAGGCGGATATTTATCGACGAAGTGGCGGCTGATGCGGCAATGAATGTCGCGGACGGCGCGGTGGGGGTCTTGACCTACTTCGTGAATGAGTTACGTTGCGGCGACAAGACCACCCCATATTCGATGGTTACGGCCATGAGTCGCGGGTCGGGCAGTCCCATCGCAACGGGCATGCCGGATGACGAAATACTGATCAATCAATGGCTGGCTGACGACCTTGAGGCCAAAGTCGGAGATTCCATTGAGCTTGTCTACTTCGTCATAGGCTCTGCAAGAAAGCTTCAAGAGCAGAAATCTACTTTCCGCGTGCGCGGCGTTCTGCCGATGCAACCTGACCCAGAGCTGATGCCGGAATTCCCCGGCTTAGCTAAAGTCGAGAATTGCAGAGATTGGGACCGGGGCATTCCCATCGACCTCGATAAGATACGCAAGCGAGACGAGGATTATTGGGACCGTTATCGCGGCACGCCCAAGGCGTTTATTACTCTCGCTGCCGGGCAGAAGCTCTGGGCAAATAGATTCGGCAGCTTGACAGCGGTCCGCTACCCGCTTGTCGGCAATTCTACGCAAGCAATCGCCAATAGGCTGACCGGCAGTCTTGATCCCGCCTCGGCGGGACTTTTCTTTCAGCCGGTGCGCCAGCGTGGAGTGGAAGCAGCAAACAACGCGACAGATTTCAGCCGGCTTTTTCTTGGTTTGAGCATATTTCTGATCGTAGCGGCCGTAATTTTGATGGGCCTTATTTTCGTATTCGGTGTCCAGAGCCGCAGCGAGCAAATTGGAATGTTGCGAGCGGTGGGGTTTCCGCCGAGACTGGTGAGACGCTTGTTATTGGCCGAAGGTGGCACTCTGGCAGTGATCGGTGCCATTGCAGGAGCTGCAGCCGGATTGCTCTATACCAAGGTGATGATTTACGCTCTGGCAACCGGCTGGCAGCAAGCAGTNNATCGCGATATGGTTGACGCTGCGTAAGCAGAGCTCTCTGCCAGCCCGCGAGCTTCTTGCCGGGAACTTGCGATGGCAATTCTTCACTGCTGGCCCGGTCCGTAGAAGCAGGCTCTCGTTATCACTGGCTGCAGTGACGGCAATTGCAGCGGCGGCGATTGTCTTGTCTGTAGGCGGCGGTGATAGTACCAGTGTTTCAGCAGCTTTCTTTGCAGGGGGTGCGCTGCTGTTGATAGCCGGACTTGCCCTGACTGCTGCGTTATTACGGATGATAGCGGGCAGCTGGAAGAAGCCTGTGGAGTCGCTGTCGGGCTTAGGATTGCGCAATTCCACCAGGCGGAGCGGGCGAAGTCTGGCCGTCGTGGGACTGCTTGCATCCGGCACTTTCTTGGTCATCGCGGTTGGCGCAAATAGGCAAAACCCTTTGGCCCGAGCCGACAGGCGAGATTCAGGTACGGGAGGGTTCGCCCTATATGGCGAATCGGCTGTCCCTGTCCTTTCAATTGTCGATTTTCAATTGTCAATTTCAAATTTCCCAAGTCCAGGCCCGAGCGAGCTGGAAGGCGTCAGCATAGTCCCGATGCGACTTCACGAGGGCGATGATGCCAGCTGTCTCAATCTAAATAGAGCCCAAAAACCACGTTTGCTTGCTGTGCAGCCGGAACAACTGGCCAAACGCGGCGCTTTTGCGTTCCGCGCTGGTTTCAATAGTTCCGCCGGGCACGGGGGAATTCTAAATTCTCAATTCTACATCCTGAATTCTAAATGTGAAGATGAAGACGTGGTGCCGGCTATCGGCGATTATCCGACTATTGTGTGGTCGCTCGGCAAATCCGTTGGAGACGAGCTGGAGTATGTTGACGAAATGGGACGCAAATTTCGCCTGAGGCTGGTGGGAATGATGAATAGCTCGATTTTGCAGGGCAGCCTGCTCATTTCGGAGAGCAACTTTACGCAGCGTTTCCCCTCCGAGGAGGGATACCGAGTCTTTCTCATTGACGCACCACCCGGGCAGGCCGAACAGGTTGGTGAAAGACTTTCTGCCAGGTTGAAAGATTTTGGCTTGGCGCTTACACCGACAACAGAGCGCCTCTCAGAATTTAGCGCCGTTGAGAATACCTACTTATCAATATTCCAGCTTCTGGGAGGATTAGGGCTTATCCTTGGAACGGTGGGTCTTGCGCTGGTTGTCCTTCGCAATATGCTGGACAGGCGCGGTGAGCTGGCGATGCTGCGGGCAGTCGGATTTAACAAGGCCGCTGTAGGTCGGATGGTCTTTTACGAACACTGGCTGCTCTGCCTGTGGGGCTTGACATGCGGCGTGACGGCGGCTTTAGTGGCGGTCAAGCCGGCTATGAGTTCGCCCGGAGCACAGACTCCCTACTTGTCGCTTGTGCTGACAGTGGCGGCCATAGCACTTAGTGCAGCGGTCTGGATACGCCTGGCAACGGCCTTTGCACTGAGTGGAAAGATGTTGGACGCCCTGAGGAACGAATAAATTGACAATTGAAAATTGGAAATTGACAATTTTCACCGCCATACCAATTAGCCTGGTGGCGGTCGGGACGGTGCTTCTTTATCTATGGCTTAGTGCCGATACGGCCGTCGGGCTCAAGGAACGGCTGCCCATTCCGGAGAACGCCCCCAAAGCAGCCCTTGAACCAGAGGCCGCCGGTAAAATCGAGGGAAAGCTGGTTCATTTCGATGGCGCGGCGGCGGATTTGCCCGGCGCCTGGCCACGGTTTAGAGGGGCGAACTTTGACGCCATAAGTCCCGATCAAGTCGGGATTCGTCTTGCCAGAAGCTGGCCGGAGCAAGGCCCTAAAGTCCTCTGGTCTATCGACCTGGGAGAAGGTTACGCCGGCGCTGCGGTCTTAGCCGGGCGAGTCTACGTCCTGGACTACGACCAAAAGAACGAAGCGGACGTCGTCCGATGTTTGTCGCTTGCCGACGGCAAAGATATTTGGCGATATTCTTATCCCGTCAAAGTCAAACGCCAGCACGGAATGAGCCGGACTGTGCCGGCTGTAACACCAGAATATGTCGTGACACTCGGACCGAAATGTCACGTTACCTGCATGGATTCTGTGACGGGCGCATTTGGCTGGATGCTGAATCTTGTGAAGGAGTTTGACGCCGCCGTGCCGGACTGGTACGCGGGACAGTGCCCGCTCATTGATGACGGCAAGGCGATAATTGCCGCTGGCGGCAGTGCGCTTATTATCGCAGTGGATTGCCGGACGGGCCAGATTCTATGGCAGACGCCCAACCCTAATGGCTGGCGGATGACTCATTCATCCATAATACCTACAGAGTTTTTGGGTAGCCGCATGTACGTTTACTGTGCCAGCGGAGGTGTCGTGGGCATCTCGGCAAAGGACGGCAGCATTTTATGGGAACACGCCCAGTGGCAGGTTCGTACTGCAAATATACCGTCGCCTGTAATTGTAGGTGAAGGGCTTATTTTCCTTTCCGGCGGGTACAATGCAGGAAGCATGATGTTACGCCTCTTAGCCTCGGCCCCCGTGGCCGAGGGCCCCCCGCCGCAGGGGCGGGGGCTAAGGGACGGGGACAAGATAGTGCCACACGAGGTTTTTCGGCTGAAACCGGAAATTTTTGGATCTGGCCAGCAGACGCCCATTTTTTATGATGGCTATATTTATGGGATTCGGCCTGACAAGCAGTTGGCCTGTCTTGACTTAAACGGGCAGGTTGTATGGACCAGCACGAGCACCCATCGTTTTGGACATCTTGGACTTGGCCCGTATACTATCGCTGACTCGTCTCGGCGGAGCGCCGAGCCGGAGCGGGACGGGCTGATATATATTATGGATGATTCAGGAGTGCTGACTCTGGCAGAAGCCAAGCCTTCGGGTTACCTCCAGCTTGCGCAGGCAAAGGTGCTTGAAGGACCCGAGGCGTGGGGACCTATGGCGGTGGCGTCCGGAAGGTTGATCGCCAGAGACCTCAATCGGATGATCTGCCTTGACATTACCGGGCGGTAAATTAGTTCATTTTTTGACACGGATTTACACGGATTCACACTGTTAGAAATCAATTCCGTGTAATCTGTGGAATCTGTGGCTAAGATTGCCTATTTAAGAATGAATAGACGATTCTGCACAACAAATGCCGGCTGGCTTATCAGCGTGGTCATCGCCTTGGCCATCGTCGCAGGGATCTTTGCTCTGGCACGACTTGACGTAACCGGCAGCAAAGGCAGCGGCCTGAGCGAGCAGTTTGTCTACGATGTTAAAGACCTGGCAAAGATTGATCCGAACCTGATTCTCTATGAAGAAATCCGCCGGGGCGAACCAATCAGCACCGGCTTTACTAATGCACGCGGNNAGATTTATATCGGCATGAAGGACCACATAGAGGTTTATGCCTGCCCTGACCCCCGCGAAAGCAAGGGCCGGAACGGCCAGAGAAAACGACTGGCAAGCTGGCAGAGCCTCGGTAATAATGCAGTCTTAACGAGCATAGCTGTTTCAAAAAATGATGTATTCGTTGCGGATGCAGGAAACCGGATTATCTTGCACTACGATACGACCGGCAAATTGATCAATCGTATCGGTGAGAAAGACCCGCAGCGAAATATTCCGGGCTTTGTGATACCGAGTCCTTATTTTGACTTGGCAGTGGGCCGTGATGGACTGTTGCGAGCTGCCAACCCCGGACTGCATCGGGTCGAGGCGTACACGTTTGATGGCGACCTTGAATCCTGGTGGGGCAAGTTTTCTTCGGCTTTGGAAGGATTCTGCGGCTGCTGCAATCCGGTAAACTTCGCCCTACTCGAGGATGGCAGCTTTGTCACTTGCGAAAAGGGGCTGGTACGGGTCAAGATATACAATCCTGAAGGTGCTTTTGTCGGGGTCGTCGCCGGGCCGGAGCAACTGGTTGAAGGGGGCGCTTCGCACATTTGTATGCTCCCCGGCCAGTGCCAGGCAGGAGGTTTTGATGTTGCTGTCGATAGTGGGGGGCGAGTCCTTGTGCTGGACACGATGAAGAGCACTGTAAGAGTATTTACCCGAAAAGAGATAGGACGATGAGGAACATAAGATGGGCGAAAATAAACGCCTACAAGCCGGGGTCACCAGACGGCGTTTTCTAAGAGACAGTCTTTGGGGGACGTGTTTGGCTGGTCTGGGTGTACTGACAGGCTTTGTAGTCGGCAAGCACCGAAAGACCAATACGCTTTGGCAAATCGATCCTTATACGTGTATCGCGTGCGGCAACTGCGCGACATACTGCGTTCTGGACGAATCAGCGGTCAAGTGCATGCACGCCTTCTCCGTGTGCGGTTACTGCAGAATTTGCTTTGGCTTCTTTGGGCCGGAGCCTGTTGATATAACCGAGGGGGCGGAAAATCAAGTCTGTCCGACAGGGGCGATAAAACGCACGTTTGTGGAGGAACCCTACTATGAATATATCATTGACGAAAAACTTTGTAACGGCTGCGGCAAATGCGTCAAGGGCTGCAATGCCTTTGGCAATGGGTCATTATTTCTCCAGGTTCGTCACGACCGGTGTCTGAACTGCAATGAGTGTTCGATTGCTGCTGCCTGTCCTTCCGGAGCGTGGAAGCGGGTCCCGCCACAGCAGCCCTACCTGCTTAAGCCTGCCCTGAGCCCTTCGGCTGCGCTCAGGGTAAACTCCGCCGAACGGATGGCGGCCCATCCGCCTCAAGCGGAGCACGGAGCGGGGAACCACGCCTGATGAGACGTTGCCCTTACATCATTGTCTGCGTAACCGTGCTGCTGGGTTTGGTTAGCCCCGCCAACGTGGCACGGGCTTCAAGCCCGTGGTTCACGGCCAGGCCTGTCCTGAGCACGGTCGAAGGGATGGCCGTGCCACCGACGGAGGCTAACAAGCGTTTTCCGCCGCCCGAATTCGAAAGTGGCTATGTTCAGCCCAGCCCCACTACACCGGCACCGCGTCAGGACATATACCAGTACATAGATGCGCTTGTGCTGTTGGCAGCGCTTGGAATTAGTGCATATTTGGTTTTGAAAAGGCGCAGCCGGTCGGCGATATTCGCCCTTGCGGTGTTTTCACTGCTTTATTTCGGCTTCGCCCGTATGGGCTGCGTCTGTTCCGTAGGTGCGATTCAGAACATTGTTCTGTCGATTTTCGACCGTAGCTATGCCGTACCTATTGTGGTGCTGGCGTTTTTCCTGCTGCCGCTTATATTTACCTTATTCTTTGGGCGTGTTTTTTGTGCCGGAGTATGCCCGCTCGGGGCGATTCAGGACCTGGTGCTGGTACGGCCGGTCCGTGTGCCGAACTGGCTGGAGGGGGCACTGCGCCTCTTTGCTTATGTTTACCTGGGCGCCGCCATTCTTTTTGCCGCCACGGGCAGCGCTTTTATTATATGCCGATATGACCCGTTCGTTTCGTTTTTCCGCTTGAGCGGGAATTGGAACATTTTGACTCTTGGAGGCAGCGTGCTGCTGGTGAGCGTCTTTGTGGGTCGGCCTTACTGCCGCTTTGTGTGTCCCTACGGAGTGATTTTAAGGCAGCTTTCGCGCATTTCAAGATGGAATGTGACAATCGCACCCGGGCGACAAGACCCCGCCATAGTGATGACGGGGTTAACCGGCGGGCCTGATGAGTGTATCCAGTGCCGGCTGTGTGAAGATTCGTGTCCCTTTGGCGCTATCAGAGAGCCGACAGCCGATTGGACGGGGCGGGATTACAGTATAGGCAAAAAAAGACTGGCGCTTCTGATGGTTCTTCTGCCGGTGCTGGCACTTTCGGTCGGCTGGGCAGGGTCGAGGCTCAAGAATGTTACCGCCCGCATGCACGCCACCGTCAGGCTGGCTGAGCGTGTATATTTAGAAGACGCCGGCAAGGCGGAGGGAACCACCAACGCCAGTTTAGCCTTTAGGGCCACGGGCAAACCGACCGAGCAGCTTTACGCTGAGGCCTCCAACATTAGGGCAAAATTTACGCTTGGGGGCTGGTTTTTCGGAGGCTTTGTCGGGCTGATAGCTGGGCTGAAGCTCATCGGACTATCCCGGCGTGTCGGGAGAACCGATTACGAGGCCGACAGAGCGAGCTGCCTGGCCTGCGGCCGATGTTTTGAGTATTGTCCCAAAGAACACGCCAGGCGCAAGGGAATTGAAAATTGAAAATTGACAATTGTAAATTGAGAAACAATTCTTCGGTTCTGGCCGAGGTTGCGGTGGCGACCGCCATGGTCGGCGGGGCGTTTTCTGTCATTATCCTGACACTTATTGCTGTGAATCACTTCCAAAGGGCCGTCCTGCTTCCGAAGCGAGAGCAAAAGCTGGAGGTCTTGAAATTAGAGCTCCGCAGCCGGCCTAACCCTGTCCCGACCCCCGCTTTCGCGGGGGCAAGCCCTGCCCCTGCGCAGGCAGGGGTCGAGGGAAATGAGCAGCTCACATCGCAAATTCGCCAGCTGGACTTACGTATCCGGCAGTTACGGATTCGTAGATACGATTTCGCGCGTAAGGGCGCGTATCTGCTGCTGGCAAGTGCGGTGACTTTCCTAATTGCTGCTAAGTGCGCCGCCGTTTTCAGAAGGAAGCTGCCGGCGCCGCAGCCGCAGCCTGATAGGCACGACAGGCAGTTCCACGACGCTAAATGGGCCCGCCAGGCAGTAACCGGCGGCCTGGTTATGCTGGGTGGTGCGGCACTAATTCTCGCCCTGATCCCTGAAATTGACCTTAGCGCAAGCGGCGGAGTGCCTGCCGGTTTTGCCTCTAAAGAAGATGTTGCTAAAAACTGGCCTCGCTTTCGCGGGCCTGCCGGACTGGGAGTAAGCGCTTATACAAATATACCCACTAACTGGAACGGCAAAACCGGTGAGGGGATCTTATGGAAAACTAAAGTGCCGCTTCCCGGGCACAATTCACCCGTTGTCTGGGATGACCGTGTCTTTCTCTCGGGAGCTGACCCGAACAAGCGCGAAGTATACTGTTTTGATGCGCTTTCGGGGAGGACTCTCTGGACCGGGCCTGTCCAAAGCCCCACCGTGCCCGGCGCCAAGCCCCTTGAATTGGGGGAGGCTACCGGTTACGCCGCACCCACTGTGGCGACGGATGGACGGCGGGTCTGCGCCATTTTCCCCACGGGCGATGTTGCCTGTTTTGATTTTGCCGGCAAGAGACTTTGGGCCACAAATTTAGGCACACCGGACAGCGCCTACGGGTACACATCTTCACTTGAAATCTATCGGAATCTTCTTTTGATTCAGTACGACCAGGAGAATGTCGAAGAAGAAAAATCCAAATTGATCGCTTTGGATGTTTCTTCAGGTCGCATCGTCTGGCAGACCAAGCGTCCTGTCCCGGGTAGCTGGTCATCACCCATAGTGGTCGAGGTGGATGGATGCCCCCAGGTGATTACCTGCGGTAACCCGTGGGTTATCGCTTACGACCCCAGTGACGGGACAGAACTGTGGCGGGCAAAATGTATCGCCGGCGATATTGTGCCATCGCCGATTTACGCCGGCGGGCTGGTCTTTGCCATCGAAGCGTACACTAAGCTGGTGGCCATCCGCCCGACCGGGCGCCCCGTTCGACAAGCTCAGGGCAGGGGCGACATCACCGAAACCGGCATTGCCTGGAGCGTCGAAGATAGCACTCCGGACATTTGCTCGCCGGTTAGCAACGGCCAATTGTTGTATCTTCTAACTACGGATGGACTTTTGTTGTGCTATCAAGTCTCAGACGGCAAAAAGCTGTGGGAGAAAGACCTGAAAACCAACTTCCTCGCATCGCCGAGCATCGTCGGCGACAAATTGTACCTGCTTAGTGCCGAGGGAGTTATGTTCATCAGTCAGATCGGGCCCTTCGACAAGGCTCAGGGCAGGCCTGAATATAAGGAGCTTGCCAGATGTGAGCTTGGAGAGCCTTGCCATGCGTCGCCCGCTTTTGTGGATGGCCGCATCTATATCCGGTCGAGCACACATTTGTACTGTATATCGAACCGTAGAGATGGCTGAGACCGCTGAGATTGGGAAGAAAGAGGATTTTCTCTGCGACCTCTGCGGACTCGGCGGTAAAAAAGGAAATGGAATCGGTGGATAAGCCGGATTTGACATTTGTAGAAGGGATTATTGAGAAGACTGGCACGGGCCCGGAAAAGGTGCTGCCGATTCTCCAGGCCATCCAGACTCACTTTGGCTATCTGCCAAAGGAGGCTCTGCAGCGGGTGTGTGAATTGACGCAGATTACGCCGGCTTCGATTGCCGGCGTCTCGACTTTCTATGACCAGTTCAGGCACCAGCCGGCTGGCCGGTATACAATTCACGTTTGTGTCGGCACGGCCTGCCACGTCAAAGGCGCCGATAGGATTTATGAGGCTTTCCACCGACATCTTGACATTCCCCAGGGCCAGGATACGGACGAGCAGAGAGTATTTACCATCGAGAAAATAGCGTGCCTGGGATGCTGCACCTTGGCGCCGGCTGCGCGGATCGGGCAAGTAACATACGGCCATCTTACTCCTGAGAAGGTTCCAGGCGTAATCAGTGATTTTCTCAGCGAAGAAGAAGCCAAAGCCCGCGCCAAATATAAGCTCCGCAAGCCTGGCGTAGTAAAAGGCGGCGCTTACGGTGAAATCCGGCTTGGCTTGGGTTCATGCTGTGTGGCTCGCGGCAGCGGCAAGCTGCGAGATGCGCTGCAGCAGGCTCTGGATGAGACCGGCGCGCAGGCCGCCGTCAAGCGCGTCGGGTGCGTCGGCATGTGTCACCAGACGCCGCTGTTGGAGGTAGCGCTGCCCGGCAATAAGTCATTCTTTTATGCCAGGGTACAGCCGAAGGATGCAAAATCTATTCTGCTTCGGCACTTCAAGACGCGGGGAATAACCAGGAAAATATCCAACGCCGTTTCTGCCGCGATTGACGGAATTCTAACCGATGAAAGGCAGCAACCGGTCGACCGGTATTCGATAAATATGCGAGATAAACCGGTTGCCGATTTTCTGGGCAGACAGAAATATATTGCCACCGAACACCGCGGACACCTTGACCCTATCGATATCGACCAGTATCTGGCCAATGATGGATTCAAGGCCCTGCAAAGGTGCCTGAATGAATTAAAGCCGGAAGAAGTCATCGCCCAGATCGAGCGCAGCGGACTTCGCGGCAGAGGCGGCGCAGGCTTTGCGACACATCTTAAATGGCGTGCAGTGGCACGGGCTTCCAGCCCGTGGGCCACGGCCAGGATGGTGGGCACTGGCACGGGCTTCCAGCCCGTGGGCCACGGCCAGGATGGCCGTGCCACGAAATACTTAGTCTGCAACGGCGACGAGGGCGATCCCGGCGCCTTTATGGATCGAATGCTGATGGAGTCATACCCTTACCGCATTATCGAGGGCATGACAATAGCTGCGCATTCGGTCGGGGCAAATAAAGGCTATTTCTACATTCGCGCGGAATATCCCCTTGCGCTGGAGCGGATGAGCCAGGCGATAAATAGCTGCCAAGAGCGGGGATTTCTTGGCGAAAATATTATGGGAAGCGGCTTCTGCCTGCGCCTGGAGATTGCTGTAGGGGCAGGTGCATTTGTGTGCGGCGAAGAGACCGCCCTTATGGCCAGCATAGAAGGACGCCGAGGTATGCCCAGGCTTCGCCCTCCCTATCCGGCTCAAAGCGGGCTTTGGGGCAAGCCAACCCTTATTAACAACGTGGAGACTTACGCGGTAGTGCCGTGGATTATACGCAACGGCCCCGAGGCATTCGCCGGCATCGGCACAAAAAGCAGCAAGGGCACAAAAGTCTTCGCTCTGGCGGGAAAGATAGCTCGCGGCGGCCTGATCGAAGTGCCTATGGGTATCTCCATTGGCCGGATTATCGAGGATATCGGCGGCGGTATTGCAGGAGGACTGCGTCTAAAGGCGGTACAGATAGGCGGTCCTTCCGGCGGATGCGTGCCCGCCGAGCTGGCCCATATTCCCGTGGACTACGAAACCCTTAAAGATGTGGGGGCAATGATGGGCTCAGGCGGCATGGTGGCGCTGGATGAATCCGACTGCATGGTCGATATTGCCAGATATTTCCTGGCGTTTACCCAGGACCAATCCTGCGGCAAGTGCACCTTCTGCCGGATCGGAACCCGGCGGATGCTGGACATCCTCGAACGGCTGTGCGCTGGAGAGGGCAAAAAGACCGACCTGGAAGAGCTGGAGAGCCTAGCTCAAATGGTAAAAAAGGCGAGCCTCTGTGGCCTGGGCAAGACCGCGCCGAATCCAGTTCTTTCCACTCTTAAGTACTTCCGCGATGAGTATGAGGCCCACCTTGCGAAACGCTGTCCTGCTGGAAAGTGCAAGGCACTGATTAAATATTCGGTCACGGACGACTGCATAGGCTGCACTCTGTGCGCTCAGCATTGTCCGGGCGAAGCTATCCAGGCCAGGCCCTACGAGAAACATGAGATTGAT
>JAFNGF010000265.1 GCA_017885385.1 Planctomycetota bacterium | reverse complement strand
CGTCCTGCCAGGGCACGCGGAATATCAGCTGCCTTTCAGGCTCAACGAGACGCTCAAGAATCTTGGCCATGACGTATTCGGGGTGCTTATTGAGCACCGGGCCCAGACAATCCAGCACTTCTTTTACCGCCTGGTGAAATTCCACTTCGCCGGGGTTGCGTTTGAGCACCTGGTCGTAAACTGCCTGTATAATGCCGTTGGCTGCCACCTTAAAAGCCTCCACAAGAAGTCAAAATGCCGGTTCTTCACGAGTAGTAATAAAATAAGCTATGCTAATAACAAAACTGTATGGTTGCCCACTAAACAGCAATTCGGTAAGATAACTAAATCCGCAGCGTAGCACAAGCGGCTAAACAATAATATGATGTATCATGATAGCTTATAATGCACATAGAAACGCTAAAGGTATTCTGCGATTTGGCTGATTTGCGAAGCTTTTCAAAGACTGCCGAAAAACACCTCCTAAGTCAGTCGGCGGTTTCACAGCAGGTCGCTCAACTGGAGCTTACCCTCAAATGTCAACTGCTGGACAGAGAAAAGAGACCTTTGGAGCTTACCCCGGCCGGCGAGCTGCTGTACAGGGCCTGCAGGGAGATACTCGACAGATATGGGCAATTCAAAAGCGAGCTTAATGCCCTGAAATCATCAGCCGGCAGCAGGATAAACGTAGCCGCAATCTTCAGTATCGGTATGCACACCCTGCCGGACTATGTCAAGACGTTCATGGTCAGCTATCCTAATGTCAATGTCCATATCGAGTACTTCAGCGCCCAGAGGATATACGAGCTAGTTTTGAGCGGAGATATCGACATTGGCCTGGTGGCGGTGCCCAAAAAAGATAAGAGGCTTGAGGTGTACGAGTTTGAGAATGAGCCGCTGATTTTGGCCTGCAGTCCGAAACATCCGCTGTCACGTGAGTCACAGGTCGATATTCATAAATTGCAGTTTGAAAGGTTTATTGCCTTTGAAAAGGATGTGCCTACGCGCGAGTGGATCGACAATATTTTGCAGCATTACAATGTTGTCGTTAGGCCGGTTATGGAATTCGATAACATCGAAACCATCAAGCGAGCGGTGGAAATAAATTCAGGCGTAAGCGTACTGCCGCAGACTGCGATACTTCAAGAAGTTAGCGGCGGCTCCATAACGGCGATACCATTCTCGAATGAGAATTTCTTCAGGCCTACCGGTATAATAGTTCGTAAAGGCAAGATTTTGAGTCAGGCCGGCCGATACTTCATAGAGCTGCTTCGGAAAAAGGCCAAATAGGAAATAGCAGTATTTAGCCGGCGGTTTCACCGCCGGTCGACACAGTGCGAGCAATAAGCCGAACGCTATGTCAGTCAAGGCCGTAATATTTGATCTGGATGGTACAATAACCCAGCCATACTTTGACTTTGATGCCATTCGCAAAGAGATGGGATTGGATAAAAATTCGGGGCCCATTCTTGAGTCGATGCAGAAAATGACTCCGCAGCAGCGGCAGCGAGCAGAGCAGATTCTCCGTCATCACGAGGGAAGAGCGGTCATAGAATCCAAGCTCAATCCCGGCGCAAGGCAGACGCTTTCGGCTCTTCGCCGGGCAGGGGTCGGCATCGGAATTTTGACTCGCAACAGGCGGAGCAACGCCGAGGCTATCGCCGTCAAGCACAAGCTGAAATTCGATGCCATCGTCGACAGGGACGATGGGCCGGTCAAGCCCGATGCCTTCGGCGTGCTGCGCTTGTGCGAGCAATTCGGCGTAAAGCCGCAGCAGACCCTCGTGGTGGGAGATTATCTTTTCGATCTGCTGTCGGCGAAAGCCGCAGGGGCGGCGGCGGTTCTGCTGGCTAATCACGAAAGGGCCGACGAGTTCGCCAGGCACGCGGATTTTACGATCCAAAACATAAGACAGGTGCTTCAAATCGTTCAAGATAAAAAGTAGCATTTAGGTGACAATGTGTAGCGGAAAGAAGGCCGATTATGGGCAGGAAAATAGCTTTCAACCTCAGTTGGATTCTATTGTTATTGAGCGGTATCTGCTGGGCCGGCACAGATACAGAAAGCTCAACTGGTTACCGGGCAAAAGACACGGACGTAAATTCGGTCCAGACTATCCTCGAGCAGCTGCGGGATAAAACCGCAAAAATTCAATCCTACCAGGCGGAGGTCGAATATCGATACAGGCAGCCCCTGCTCGAATCAGAATCCGTCCGCAAGGGGCTTTTGTATTATGCAAGGTTTGGTCAACGCTCGAAGCTGAGGGTGAATTTCCAAACGCTCAAACAGGACGACGAGAAGGAGCAGAAATACGTCGAGCACTTTATTTTCGACGGCGTCTGGCTCACACACGTCGACTACGAGACTAAGCAGCCTAAGATGTATCAGTTAGCCGAGCCGAATAAGCCCGTAGACGCCTTTGAGCTGGCAAGCAAGAACCTGCCCATAATCGGTTTTACGAAGATAGAAGATTTGAAGAAACATTTTGAGATCAAGCTCGTTGAGCCGACAACGGACGAAGAGAAGAGTTTTATTCATCTTCACTTGAAGACCAGCCCGGCTTCTATTTACAAGGATCGGTATAGTTCTATCGACTTCTGGATCGACAGGAAGCTGGGCCTGCCGGCAAAAGTGATTGCCGTGACAACCGAGCCGGAACCGCCGTCTTCAGATATCTACGAGATAAGATTGCTCAAGCCGAAAGTCAATCAGAAAATAGATGACAAGGTCTTCGAGTCTACGATTCCCCAGGGCTTCAGCGAGCCGGAGGTAGTTCCGCTAAAGAGAAAGACCGATCAAAGCTAACCAACTGTCTCTTGTTGTGCCTGGTTTGGCGTCAGCAAGAAAAGTCGGAGCGATCAGATGGGCGTAGTGACAGTCTCTCATAACGATTTTGACCGGCTAATCGCCAAACGTGCTCACGCATTGCTGGGCCTGGCAAACCATTTGTTGCAGTGCCGAGCGAGCAACGAATTTCTTATACGTCCGTTTCTGGGCGAGTTTCTTTCGCAATCTATGCAGCTTGAGGAGCTTCTTGACGCCTATGACGCCCGCAATAATTGCCGGTGGTGCCTGTTCAGGTCGTTGACTGCGGCGATCAAAGTTTTTTCCGATGTCAGCTATGAGCTGCTTCATATTCAGCATGTAGTGCCGGCCTACCGACTCTTGGCCATTGAAGGTGATTTCGCCGGGGCTACCAGAGATGCACTTGAGTTCAGCGGCAGCATACTGTCTCGGGCGGCAAGGCAGATGCTCGCCAAAGCCGGTGAGCTTGGCCTGCCGGCTCCTCCAAGGCGTCCACGTCTGACATCCTACTGCGAAGAGCTTCCTGCCGGTCGGCTGCCGCACGACTGCGGCGCACAAAGGACTGAAACCGCCTCCGAAACGGTAACACTGCTGGCTACGGCTTTCTTGAACCTGGCCGCTGAGAGCAAAGAGGTGCGAGCCGCCAGCCGGGCAAAACCCGAAGAATACGCCAGCTACGCATCGGACTCGGTCAGTGAGGGTAGCCTGCGAAATCTCGAGCTTCGATTTCACAATCTTCAGTCCCTGTATGATACGTATGTCTCAGGCACCGAAGCTGAAACCCAGGATGCAGACCTATTGGTTCTAAGGGGGCACATAAGTGTTGTTTTTCATCTGGTGAAAACCGCTACATTGTTTGCTCACTACTACGAGCGGCATGTAAATAAACAGCCTTGCGCTTTAGCAGCCGTGCAGGAACCTCTGGTCGAGCCTCAGGCACTGTTGGCGGTACTAATGAGCTACTCTGTTACCTACATCAGTCTGTACATCGATTGCGCAGAGAATCTGTGCCGGCAAATGCTCATGCGCTATGCTGAAGTCGGCCAAGTCGAGGTGTCAGTACCTCCGTACCGCGGTTTTCATGTTCGTCCAGCCACGCTGATCGCCAAGATTGTTCATCATTATGGAAGTAAGGTACGGATGCAAATGGAGGACGAGATTTATGATGCCAGCTCACCGTTGGAGCTTTTCCGTGCCAACGAGAAGATAAACGCCCAGAAACGCCGTCGGCTGGCCGCTGAGATCGTTCGTCTTAGGCTCGTCGGCGAGCAAGGCGGCACGGGCGACGTAAACGCCCTTGTTAGAAACGTCGTGGCCAAGTTGGTCGAGCAAGGTAAAGTACTTCTATATGAGCAACCTTTGCAGATACCGGAGGAGCTCATCGGCAAGCCCGGTCCATTGCTGGAACAGGTTACTGATGTGATGGTCCAGCTGCTGGCGATGGGCAAAATTGACATTCACGTTGACCTGAATGTAACGCTCGTAGGTGACAAGCGGGTGCTGGCCGACATCAAGCTCCTGGCAGAATCAGGCTACGGCGAGGATAGCTTCGGCAACAATGTCCTTCTGCCGGAAAAGCTCGCCTACCTGCGAAGATAAGCTCTACCGTCGCCGTTCCGGCGGCGGCTAAACAAGGTATTTGGCCCCGCAATTTATTGCGGGGCTTTCTTCCATCATTTGTTCAGAAAGGGCCAAAAATGGCAAAGGGAATGGTGGTCTATTATTCAAGGAGCGGTAACACAAAGGAGATGGCGGAAATAATCGCCAAGGCGATGAATGATGCCGGCCTAAAGACCGA
>JAFNGF010000264.1 GCA_017885385.1 Planctomycetota bacterium | reverse complement strand
TCGCCAAAATTAAAAAGGCGGTTTTTTTCGACTATGTCAAACCCGGCGATACGATCAGGCTGGAAGCCCAGATTGACTCGATCACCCCAGAAGCAGCCAGTACAACCGGCAAGATCACCCGGTCGGACAAGCTGATCGCCGAAATAGACTTAATGTTCAGCCATATAGATCAGAACCTGGCGGGCAAAAAGTTCCCGCAGGAGAACTTTGTATTCACCGGCATGTTCGAGTCACTCTTGCGGGACGTGCTTTTAGCGGGCGCCGCTTCCAACCAGCCGAAATCGGAGCAGCACTGATGCGCTCAGCCCGCGTAGTAATAACCGGCCTTGGTGCGATAAGCCCGCTTGGATTGACCGTCAGCGAAATGTGGCAGGGTCTCTGCGCCGGCAAATGTGGGATAGGCAAGATCACCGCCTTCGACCCCACAGGTTTCCCCTGCAAACTGGCCGGCCAGGTCCCCGACTACAAGATACAGCAATATGTGCCCAAGTCTCACCGTAAGGCTGTCAAGCTGATGTGCCGTGACATCGAGCTGGCCGTCGTAGCAGCAAACGAAGCCCTGACAGATAGCGGCCTTGTCACCAAGGGCATCGATCCCGAAAACATCAACGTCAATCCGGAACGTATGGCGATCAACTTGGCGGCGGGCTTTATAAGCTGTGACTTGGTCGAGCTGGCTCCGGCGGTGGCGGCGAGCATTACCGATGGCCAGTTTGATATCCATAAATGGGGCAGGCAGGGTCTGGAGCTGGTGCCGCCTCTTTGGCTGCTGAAATATCTGCCCAATATGCTCGCCTGTCACGTAGGTATTATTCACGACATCCAGGGGCCGAGCAACACTATCACCTGTGCCGAAGCGGGCGCACACATAGCGATAAGTGAGGCAAGTCAGGTTATCGCCCGTGGTGACAGCGATATAGCCCTGGCCGGCGGAGCAGAATCAAAGGTCAATCCTATGAATGTCGTCAGACAGTGCCTGCTAAAAAGAGCTGCCACTGAAAACAACGATGAGCCTGCCTCGGCCTGCAGACCATTCGACAGTACGGCCAGAGGCTCGGTTTTGGGCGAAGGAGCCGGCATAGTCGTCCTTGAAAATCTGGAAAACGCCCATACACGCGGCGCAAAGATTTACGCTGAGCTCATCGGCACAGGCCAGAGCAGCAGCGTCAATCCGGTGTACGAGCATCTCGAACCGGACGGCAAAGGCCTCCGGATAGCGATTGAAAAGGCCCTGGCCGAAGCGCAAATAGAACCGGCGGCGCTGGACTTGGTTATCCCCCACGGAACAGGTATCGCCGGCGATGACCGGGCTGAGGCTGCCGCAATCGAGGCTGCGCTCGGGCGGGCGGGAAAAGGCGTGCCCGTCTGGCCAACCAAAAGTATGCTAAGTAACACCGGCACCGCAAGCGGTGCGCTGGATGTTATCGCTGCGGTCTGTGCGATGACCGAAGGCAAGATACCCGCAGCAAAAAACTGCCAGAACAAAGCTGCCGGCTGCAATCTGAACATCGTGACTAAGCCGATCCAAAAGAAGATTCGCTACGCCTTATGTTGCAGCTACACGTATGGCGGACAAACAGCCGCAGTGATACTAAGCCACTTTGACGCAGAAACAGAAGTGTAAATGGCTGAAAAAGATACAATGCAACGGGTCGTCATTACTGGAATGGGGTTGGTCTGTCCTCTGGGAAACGATGTGGAGACCACCTGGCGGGCGATGCTGGCAGGCAAAAGCGGCATGGCAAAAACAACCGTTTTCGATGCCTCAACCTTCCCCTCCACGTTCGATGCTGAGGTTAAGGAATTCGACCCAGCCAAATATGTAAAGAGCTGGGAGCTTCATAAACACAGCGCACGGGCTTCTGGTTTTGTTCTGGCAGCGGCAGTTGAAGCCTGCAGGCAGGCGAGAATTGACATCGAAACCAGCCGGCCAACCGATGGAGTTGACCGCGCCAGACTGGGCGTATACCTGGGCGCGGGCGAAGGCGCGGTCGATAGTGACGTATTTTTCGCTGCGTTGGCGCAGGCCTGGGACCCGGCGAAAAACCAGATGGACTGGCTCAAGTGGGCGGAGATAGCATCCGGCAGGATGGACGCGATGCGCGAGCTTGAACAAGAGCCGAATATGCCTGCCGCTCACCTGGCAATGCTTACGGGGGCACGCGGGCCTATGCGAAGCTGTCTTACCGCCTGCGCAGCCAGCACTCAAGCTGTCGGAGAGGCGATGATGCTGATTCGCAGAGGCGACGCCGACGTAATAATTGCCGGCGGGGTACACTCTATGATACATCCGCTGGGACTTACCGGTTTTAACCGGCTGACCGCCCTATCGACAAGAAATGACAGTCCCCAAACCGCATCGAGGCCCTTCTCAGCAAACAGAGAGGGATTCGTCCTCGGCGAAGGGGCGGCGATTCTGATTCTGGAGTTCTTAAGCTCAGCCAAAAAAAGAGGCGTGCAAATCCTGGCTGAGGTCATCGGCTACGGCAGCAGTTCCGATGCGTTTCGCGTTACGGATATGCACGAGGAGGCCAGAGGTCCCATCCAGGCAATGACCGCGGCACTTGCCGACGCCGGTATCACTTATAAGGATGTGGATTACATAAGCACGCACGGCACAAGCACAATCGAAAACGACCTAATCGAGACTAAAGCAATCAGGGCGGTTTTCAAAGACAAGGCCAAGAGCATTCCCGTTAGCAGCGCAAAGAGCATGTTTGGGCATTTGATCGGAGCAGCGGGTGCGGCTGAATTAATTACCTGCGTCTTAGCTATACGGGACGGTATCGTTCCGCCAACGATGAATCTGACTGAGCCTGACCCACAACTTGATCTGGATTATGTGCCGAATACGCCGCGGAGATGCGGGGTCGATGTCGCTATGAAAGAATCTTTCGGATTCGGCGGACAGAATAACGTGGTAATTGTTAGAAGATATAAAGACACGGATTAACACAGATTTACGCTGAATTGAATGGCATTCCACGAGCTACGAGTCACGGGCGACGAGGCACGAAAATATGATTGACATTAAACAAATACGCGACGACCCAGAGAAGTTCAAAAATGCATCCCGGGCGAAAGGATTTTCCGCGGACATCGACAGGCTGCTGCAAGTGGACTCGGTGCTGAGAGAATCCAAGCAGAAATTGCAGGATATCTCAACGGAGAAAAACCGTCTCGGTAAGTCAATTCCGGCGATTTCAGCAGACAAGAAACAGTCTGTGCTCGAACAATTGTCACAGTTGAAGGATGATGAGACAAAACTCCAAGAGCAGATTAAGAGCTTGCAGCCGGAATTTGACCAGTTGATGCTTTTGGTGCCTCAGCCGACCGACGATGATGTGCCGTTCGGCATCGATGATACGCAAAATGTTGAGGTAAAAAGGGTCGGCCAGGTAAGGCAGTTTGATTTTCAGCCCAAAGACCACGTGCAGTTGGGGCGGGATTTAGCCATTATAGATATCGAACGCGGCGTCAAATTAGCGGGCACGCGAAACTACATCCTAAAAGGCGACGGCGCACTGCTGCACTGGGCGGTTCTGCGTTTTGCAATTGATTTTATGGTGCAGAAAGGCTATGCACCGATGTGCGTGCCGCTGCTGATGCGCGACGAGGCAATGTTCGGCACAGCCTATTTCCCCGGCGGTGAAGAGCAGACATATCGGATGGAGAAAGACCAGCTTAATCTGGCAGGCACTGCTGAGGTGCCGCTGACAGCCTACCATATAGGCGAAATTCTGGATGCCGATCAGCTGCCGCTCAAATATGTGGCGCTATCGAGCTGCTTTAGGCGGGAAGCCGGCGCCGCAGGCAAAGACACCTACGGTCTTTACAGAATCCATCAGTTTGACAAAGTCGAGCAAGTGGTTATCTGCAAGAATAGCATCGTGGAAAGCAACAAGCTGCACCAGGAGATTTTATCCAACGCTGAAGCGATAATGCAGGCCCTGGAGCTGCCCTACCGCGTTGTAAATGTCTGCACCGGCGACCTGGGCAGAGGCCAGGCTAAAAAGTTCGACATCGAGGCCTGGATGCCTTCACGCGGCAACTACTGCGAAACGCACAGTGCAAGCAAGTTTTACGAATTCCAGGCCAGGCGAATGAACCTTCGGTACAAAGACCCTGCGACTAAGAAGAATTTGTTCTGCCATACACTCAACAACACCGTGATTGCTTCACCGAGGATTCTGATACCAATCCTTGAGCTTTATCAAAACGCCGACGGCTCGATAACAATACCAAAGGTTCTCCGTCCCTACATGAACGGCAAAGAAAAGATCGTTTCCGCTTCATAATCCTTTTTCTCAGAGGGTTTGCTATGGGCAGAATGGCGCCGATTTTGTTATTGATTGGTTCGAATATATTTATGACCTACGCGTGGTATGGGCATCTGAAGGACCTCAAAGGTAAGCCCATTTTTTTGGCAATTATTGTCAGCTGGGCTGTTGCATTTCTGGAATATTGCCTGCAAGTGCCGGCTAATCGAATCGGCTTTCAATTCTATTCGCTGTCGCAGCTAAAAGTCCTGCAGGAAATCATCACAATAAGCGTTTTCGCGGTCTTTTGCGTACTCTATATGAAAGAGCCGCTCAAGCTCGACTTTCTATGGGCAGCTTTGTGTTTGGCCGGCGCTGCATATTTTATGTTCCGACACATCGCTGCACCATAAGCCCGCGATGTCTAGCCGTCGCCGGCACGGCGACGCCAAAGCACTTATTCAAGAAATGAGAAAGGTGGTAGACTCTACCAAGAATTGACCCGCCAAAAATGGTCGGGGCAACTCCCGGAGCCTACCACCAACATCGACAAGATTCTGCGACAAAAGACTACTTCGGCTCCGCGGCACTATCCTCTTTGTTCAGAAGCCCAAGCGCGTTCTTGAGCTCTTGCTGAATAACCTTAAGCTTTGCCTTGTTGTCGTTCAGCTCCTGCTGTGCCTCCGGCAGCATATTCTCTAATTCGTCCACCACGTAGGGCGTAATGAAGACAATCAGCTCATTGTTGGCCGCTGTAGTCTCTTCATGTCTAAAGAGGCCGCCGATCAAGGGGATGTCGCCCAGAAGCGGCAGCTTCCTTTGAATTGTCTGGTCTTTCTGGGACAGGATGCCGCCCAGCATGATGGTCTGGCCGTTCTTAACGATCATGTTGGTCGTTGTCTCCATCTCGCTGCGGACCGGCTGTCCATTCTTTTCTAACCCCGTAAGCTGCGAGAGAATCACATTCACAATCATATCAACGTTCTTCTCGGGCGTAATACTCGGCCGCCCACGCAGGGTCATACCCACTCTTTGAAATTCGAAATTCTGTGTGCTCGCCGTACCTTGCGCCACAGTTGTCGCGCTCGTGTAGAATGCAATTTTCTCACCTTTGAAGAAAGTCGCCTCCTCGTTATCTTTAGTCCAGACTGTTTGCTGATTGAGAACCTTCGCGTGTGTTTTCTTAATTAGAAAATCGATCAGGGCATATACGTCTGCACCTACACCCAGGACACTTGCAGATGATTCGCTGCCGGCAGTGATGGGGCTGGCGGGAATCGCCTTGGTCGACCCGTACCTGCCCAAATTTGTGAGGCTTGCTAACGCCAAAATAGAATTCTCTTCAAGCGTGCCGAAAGCTGTAGGGTTTGTTGCCAACTCTACGCCGAGAGAGGTCACCGTCGAGTGGTCAACCTCCACAACGATTCCTCTTATCATGACCTGCTTGCCGGGCACATCGAGCTCATGAATCATTTGCTCAATGTTGGCCATAAACTGTGGAGGGGCAAGAATAAGAAGCGATTTGGTATGGATATCTGGAACAAAGCGTACTTTGCCTATGATGTTACTTATCGGCTCTTCTGTGGTGCTGGTCCGCCCTGTAGTCCACGGGGGTCTATATTCGGCTGTACTGGTACCACCTGTGCTTGAGCCACCACCCCCACCACTGCTCCCGCCGCTTGTAGTCGTGCTTTGATTCGTGCTTTCCATTGAGTATGCGCTGAGTCCCTGTTGGCTGCGGCGAATCGCGGCTGTGGTCCCCATCTCGTTGAACAAGGCATTGAGGCGTTCAGATAGGTCTTCTGGGTCTGCGTACTTGAGCGGTATAACCTTGGGCACCTGGGCCATCTCCTCTTTGTCAAGGTCAAGCACCAACTGCTCAATAACGTCGTATGCCTCGGGAATCTTGCTTATTACGATTATCTTCTTTGTTCCCGGCACGTCTTCGAAGGTCAACTGTCCATAAAGTGGTCCGACAATCTTTTGCCTTTGCTGCGACATGCTCGACCCGCCGAACATAATATCCATAATTGAGACTCTTGAGCTGCTGGCCGTACTCTGGCTAAACAGTGTGTTAAGCAGATCAGCCAATTGGACAGGGTCGGAATTCCTCAGCTCAATTATTCTGGGCTTGACTTCATTCACATCGAGGGGCCTATCCCATTCGACTATCTGCTCACCGATTTTTTGCATGTTGTCAGGCGAGGCGATCACCGTAACTTGTTTTAGCGAATTATACGATAGTACCTTCACCGTACTAGCCGAGGAGGCAGAACTTCCCCGGCCAGAGCGTGACCCAAAGGAGGAAAATGGATTATAAGAGGATCCACTGCTGCCATAGGTTCCTTCTTGATAAAGCGTGTCTATATTTGTCTTAATTTGGTCCGGGTCAGCGTACTTTAGCTTAAAATGCTGCGTCTCGAATTGACCGGGAGGAATATCCATCTCGGCAATAATTTTCTTGACCATCTCACGCAGGTCTTTCCTGCCGAATACAAGAACCTGTTTTGAATTTTCCAACGGCTCAACAACAACGCTGGGCAGAAATTCCGTCCCGGGCAGGTTTCTGAACCCATCTTGGATACTATTCTGTACTTCGTCGGCGTCAGCATATCTAAGTTGAACTACCTCATATTCCGACTCGACCGGCTCTTCCTTATCCAGCTTCTTTATCCATTCTTCGATTAGTTTCATATCTTCAGCCGACGCTCTGGCGATGATCCACTTGCGCCTCGGTTCCGGGATAAGAATGATTTGCCCCCGGGTCGACGCAACCACAACAGATGTTGCTGCTCCTGTACCTTTCGATGAATCAGTTTTTGCTTGTTGACTGCCGCCGGAAGACTGAGAGCTTTGCTGAAACGGTGGTCCGCCGCCGAACGGACCGCCGAACCGCTCCCGGTCGGAACCGCCCCTGCCGCGACTGGTGCTCAATCCCTGGCTCTGACCTAACAGGATCTTCAACATCTGAACGATCTCCGAAGGGTCGCCGTACTGAACGATAAAAATCCCCGTCTCGCTTTGCTGGGCTGCCGGCACGTCAAATTCTACGATAATCCGCTCGATGCGCATCAGATTCTGAACCGTGTCGATCACCAAAAGGGTGCTGGTAGTTTCGTCAGCGCTAACATAGCCGTACTCGCTGACCAGAGGCTGAATAACCTGGGCCATCTGAGTAGGCCGGTAACTTGCCATCTTAAAGAACTTTTGAACTATCTGGTCCTTATTTTCGAGCAACGCCAGAGGCTGGGTGTCCAGTATCGTGGGAACAAAGCCGAGTTTTGCACCCTTAATAGGCGTAATATAAATCGCATCGTCCAGATGCTCGGCGATAAAGCCTTTCAGCCGCAACGCACCGTAAATATGCGCAAGCGCCTTGCTTCTGGGCAGCTGCCCCGGCGCATATATGCTCACTCTGATTTTCTCTGCCTCTTCGGCTGGAATAACCGTTTTGCCGGTCCACTCCGCGATTTTCTGAACAATCTGCCTCATCTCCACATTTTTTAGGTTCAGGGATTCCATCGGCTGATTTGGGTCATTGGGGTCCGTTATTCTTCCGGAGCGGCTGCCAGGGATCGGACCCCCATCAAAGCCGCCGAGTCTTCCAGACCGGCGCGAATCACCGCCCATATCCATTTGCCCCGGGAACCTTCCAGGGCCTCTACGCTCACCGGCGTCGGCTAATCTTGCCGGCTCATTGGCATCAATGCCCACCTTAGGTGCATTGACATCAGCCGACTTAGCCGGCTCAGTGACATCAGATGCCGCCACAGGCTTATCCGCGTCGGCCGGCGCCTGGAGCTCATCCGGCTCATACCATTCATCCCATTCCGTAACTACTTCGGCCTCAACCGGCTTTTCCGTCAGCGCCGGCATCAAAGTATAAAAGCCGACCCTCCAGATGATTAAGACTGCTGCTATGGCAACTACAATCCACATTATCAATATTGACCGTTTCACGTTAATCACCTCGCTTTGCTTTTCTTTGCGCCGACTGGCGACTACTTCTCAGACTATTTTGTCCTTAAACTATTATTCCTGCTCCTCAGACTTGCTTTCCTGTTCTGTGGTCTTTTCGACTTGTGCGTCAGGTTGGGCAGCTTCTTTGGGAGGCTCATTAGGAGATGCCGGTCTTTGCATTTGAGGCCCGGGCCCAAATGCTTCGCGCATTTTGGCCTTGAGCTGCTCCTTCTCTTGTTCGGACATGCTCTCCCATTTTTCCTTCA
>JAFNGF010000263.1 GCA_017885385.1 Planctomycetota bacterium | reverse complement strand
CAGTCAGTTTACACTACAAAATAGACCTACACAACCATATTCCACTAAAAAATCAACTGCCTGTGTGTGGCCGGATTTTATGGCAGTTCCTTGTTATTGCGATCCCCGGCTTGTCGGGGCGTGGCAATCTCAAAACTATCAATGGAATAGATTGCTTCGGTCGCGGAGTTTACCCCTTCAACTGCGTTCAGGGCAGGCCTGAGCTCAGTCGAAGGGCTCCCTCGCAATGACAATGGGCTATAACATCCTGTCACAAACGTTGTTATAAGCCACCAGAAAAATTAGTCACACACGCCCGACTGAGCATCGCGGTATCCTGGCGATGGCAGCTTGGCCACAGCTATTACTTTGCCGGCGCCGATGTTTATGTAGTTTTTGCCGTAGCATCTTTCAAATAAGCTTCTTGCTCTATGGCCGCAGCAATGGCAGGGGCCTACATATTGCACGTGCAATTGCCTAAAAGCCGAGATGACTTTTTGGATTTTGCCTGTGGTTGCCCACTCCAGATGGAAGCCGCCCATCACTAAAAGAATATCGCCGTCGGCTGAATCTCTTGCAGCCTCTACCATTTTTAGGATGCCGGGATGTGCACAGCCTGTCATTATGATCAAGCCGGCTTTTGTTCGGATGATCAAGAACTGCTCTTTTATCAGTTTGCCGAGCTGGCCGGCGGAATAAATATCTTGGCAAATCTTCAGAGGCTCCTTAACCTCGATTAGCTTTGCCCCCTTTTTTTGGACGTTTTCCCTAAAGTTTTTCGGAAATGATTTTGGCACATAGACAGCTACTTGGCGGTTCTTTTCAAGAAGGCTGCTAAGTCCGCCGGTATCAAACGGGATGGTTTTCTCGGCGCCGGTCAGCATCGCGGAGAAACCCCATGCGGTATTCAGTTCGCTTGCGTATGGGTTATTGTCGCAGACGATTTTAATCGCCAAGTCATCGACACCGAGTGCTGAAACGGGTGCGTTTTGTTCGCACATAATTTGTCCTTTTGATTGTGGATAGTTGATTATTGCAGAGGCCCCTAAGAATAATCAATAGAAAATCGCCAATGGTCAATCACCTGAACCTTGCTATTCGGGCGTTTTTTTGTTTAATTAGCACGTTATGGAAGCTGGACTTTTTGATTTATCTGGCAAGACGGCCCTGGTCACCGGCGGCAGCAGAGGCATCGGCTTTGCAATGGCAAAAGCCTTGGCTGAGCATGGAGCCGACATAGCGATTGTAGCACGTGACGAGGCCAGGCTTAAAACCGCCAAAGAGCGAATTCAAAAAACCACCAGCGATAGAAGCGTTTGGACTTTTCCTTTTGATCTCGAAGATATAGACGGCATACAATCGCTATTCGAAAACGTAGTCCGCGAAACTAAAGGAGTAGACATCCTGGTCAATTGTGCAGGGACAACCGCTCGTGCGCCGGCTGAACAGGCCGACCTGGATAGCTGGCAGCGAGTTATCCAGGTGAATTTGACTGCTGTGTTTCTCATCTCGCAGGCTTTTTGCCGGCATCGAAAGCAAGTCGCAAGACCGGGCAAGATTATCAACATCGGCTCATTGTTGTGCCATGCGGCGCGGGCTACCAACGCGCCCTACGCGAGCAGTAAAGGCGGCCTGCTTATGCTTACAAAATCGTTGGCTGTAGAATGGGCTAAATACCACATAAACGTCAACGCCATCGGGCCGGGCTACATTCAGACGGAGCTTACCAAGCCGCTGTGGACCGACCAGGATTTTGACAAATGGGTGCTTTCCAAGACCCCGCTTGGCAGATGGGGCAAGCCCGAAGATATTGTGGGGACGGCTGTTTTTCTTGCCTCGCCAGCCAGTGACTTTGTTACCGGGCAGATTGTGTATGTCGATGGCGGCTGGCTCGCTATGCTGTAGAGGCAAAGTCTTTATACGAACATATCTGGAGTCGAGTATTATGAGTATCAGCAAATCTAAAGTCTCAGGCGCGGTTTTCTTGCTGGTTGTGCTTACGCTTCTAAGTACCTTTCTGATCGCCTCTGACCAGCCGAAAACTTCTTCCGCCGAAGATACGCTAATTTTGGATGCCCGAAGTCGCGTAGAGACTGCCGACGGCAGCGGGAAATTCACGGCAGTGTACAAGAGACTGGAATGGAATCCCTCTGACACCGCTATTATCATCTGCGATATGTGGGACAAGCACTGGTGCGAGGGTGCAACCAGCCGAGTCGCAGAGTTGGCGCCTGCAATCAACAAGGTTGTCGACAAAGCACGCGATAAAGGGGTGCTGATTATTCACGCGCCCAGCGGTACGGTCGATCATTACAAAAACCATCCTGCTCGAAAGCACGCCCAGAATGCGCCCAAAGCTGCAAACCTGCCCGATGGCATCGGCAGCTGGTGTAAATGGATCGGCAAAGAAGAGGAAAAGGCAGGATATCCCATCGATCATTCCGACGGCGGCTGTGACTGCCGGCCTAAGTGCAAAGAAGGCTCACCCTGGCAAAAGCAGATAAACACCATCGAAATTAGCGACGCCGATGCTGTCAGTGATTCGGGCGTAGAAATCTGGAATCTGCTGGAGCATCGCGGCGTCAAAAACGTTATCCTTATGGGCGTGCACACCAATATGTGCGTGCTCGGTCGGCCCTTTGGCCTGCGCAATATGGCCAGGTTCGGCAAAAACGTCGTGCTCATGCGCGACCTTACCGATACTATGTACAACTCGCGCGCCAAGCCTTTCGTTAGCCATTTTACCGGCACCGATCTGATAATTCAGCACGTCGAGAGATTTGTATGCCCGACAATTACGTCAACGCTGTTTACCGACCAGCCGGCGTTTCGTTTTAGTGCTGATACGCGCCCTCATATAGTTTTTATTTCTGCCGAGAGTGAGTACAAAGCCGCCGAAACCCTGCCCGATTTTGCACAGAAGCTGCAGATGGAATATGGTTTATCTTGCCAGATACTTCAAGGCGGCACAGATGAAAAAAGTAAAGAGCGCGATTACATTTGCGGCATGGAATCGCTCGTGGATGCTGACCTTGTGGTGGTATTTGCGCGTCGGCGGGCGTTTCCAGCCAGACAGATGCAGCACTTGCGCGACTATTTGGATGGAGGCAAACCGCTGCTTGCGCTGCGAACCGCCAGTCACGCCTTTGATACGCGCGGCAGCACCCCGCCAGATCACGTCGAATGGCGAGAGTTCGACCGCGATGTGCTGGGCGGAAACTACACCGGCCACTACACCAGCGGACCACAGACCACCATAACCGCCGCCGCTGCTCAGGACCACCCGATTCTATCTGGCGTCAAAACGCCCTTTGTTAGTAACGGTTCGCTGTACGAGACCAGTCCGCTGGCTGGTTCAGCACAACTGCTGCTGACAGGCAGCATACCGGGCCAGAAGCCTGAGCCGGTTGCCTGGACAAATATGTATAAGCAGGCCCGTATTTTCTACACGTCGTTGGGGCATCCGGATGACTTTGGCAATCCGCAGTTCCGCCGGCTTCTTATAAACGCGGTTTTCTGGGCGATGGATAAGCCGGTTCCGAAAGAAAAGGCCGTAAGATAAGCAAAGCATACGCCGACGCGTGCGGATTTTACCAAGAATTTACTTTTGGCTGTCAACTGGCGGGCTACGATGGGCGTCTATACCAACAGAAAGAGCACTACGCAAGCTCGTTTCAAGACAACGACCGAGCCGAGAGGTGACTGGGCGTTTGGATGTGCGGTGGCAACATATAATGATGCGCGTGAAAAAGCTCTGGGCCAAAGTAGGAATTAAATCTTGAGAGAGGTTAGTTACACTGTGAGTCCTGCAAGAAGCAAAATCTTGGCAACTGTGCTGCTGCTGCTGGCGAATGGGCCTGTCCGAGCGGTGATAATGGGAGCTGGACGATTTGACCAATTGATAAAAAATGCGGAAATCATTGTGAAAGGGCGGGTAACTGGGGTAGATAAGTCACGGTTCGAGATGATTGCCTTTAAGGCGGAGGTTGTCACGGTCTTGAAAAGTGACAGCGGCGCAATTCCCGATGAAGTTTACGTTGAAGCACCCGCCCCAATTTGGCCGGAAGACCTGGGTATTCCCTTCGCCAAAAACCAGGTTGTGCTTGTGGTTCTTAAAAGGGCGAAGGGAAAAATAGCCGCTGTAAATAATGTGAGGGCAATCTTGCCTGCGACAAACAACAAAATTCACCATGAGGATAGCAGTTCTATCGCAAGGAAAGTCTGCGAAGAGCTAAAGGCTTACCTTTCCCAAACCAACAACGAGGTGGCAAAAGGACTTGTTCTCGTGCTCCTTTGCCAGCTTGGCTCAGAAAAAGATGACGAGATATTTGTGCCTTATATCAAATCCGCGAATAAATGGCTCGGCCGTGCAGCCCGAGCATCTTTGCTTCGACTAAAGCCAACACCAGAAAGGATAAGCGAGGCTGTTGATGATTTTGCAAATCATCTTTCAGCGGTCTCGCAGGACAATCTGTTTTGGGAAATGTATAAGGACGTTCAATGGTCCGCAATGTGTGGCTCCTTTGGAATGGAAAAGGATCTTACTGACCGTGCAGTAGCATATCTGCCTATCTACAGAGTTCTGATTGATAAAGCGCCGAGCAATTACCAGAGGGTCTACATTGCGATTGAAGCGCTGAAGAATGTCGGGACGCGAGAGGACATTCGCCGCCTGTACGAATATGTGGACCATAGCAAAGCATGGATTCGACATGACGTCCTCGAAGGGCTTGGTCGCATTCTCGGTATGAAAATAAAACGGCCCTTGATTGCCTCTTATGAGATGCCTTTGCCCCCGGATGTTGAGCCTTGGGAGAAGAAAACGCGATCTATTATAGAGCGAATCTTGGTGGATGAAGGTCTGCTCGAAAAATAGTTGGACTGATAGTTTGACGGAAAGGAAAGATTGCAATGAAAAGCAAAACAAACAAACTAACGGTAATTCTGGTGCTTTTTGTTGGCAGCGGAATCTGCCAGGCGAGGATAAAGCTCGTGGCGCTGCCGGAGCGGGCGGCGACGGTTATTCGGCTGGATAATCCGCAGGCGACACTAATCGAAGAAGAGCGAGTGCTGACGCTACAGAAAGGCCTTAACCAGGTGGACTTCTCCTGGAAGGGCGTCAGCATCGATGAGGATTCCATCCGGCTACAAGCCCTGGACCATGCGGATAAAGTGACCCTTTTGATTGTTAGCTATCCGCCGGGAGAAGCGGCCTTAGTTTGGGAGATAAGCAGCGACGGCGACTACGCAGAGGCGGTGCGAATCAGCTACCTACTCAGTAATATCGACCGGCTGATTACCTATAAGGCGGTAGCGGATAAGAAAGAAACCGCTGTTGATTTGCAGAGCTTTTTAGTGCTGCGGAACTTCTCAGGCGAGGATTTTGCAAGGGCGAGGGTGCTACTGGATTACGGGCAGGCCTTTGAGCAGGGCATCGCCCATGAAGAGACCAAGCAGATGCTGTTTCTGAAAGCGGATAAAGTGCCGATTGTTAAGG
>JAFNGF010000262.1 GCA_017885385.1 Planctomycetota bacterium | reverse complement strand
GAGCTTTATATAGCTCCGCCGTCATTGTAGCTGGACCATGTATTCCTCGGCGTGGTCCCTGGTTCGTCTGCCGCGAGCACAAGAAGTATTTATCCGAACTTCGACCTGCTTATCGGTCGCGGCCCCAATAGCAATCGTCAAGGATGAGCCGCGAATACCCACATTGGCCAGGTCTAAGCTTAGCGTCCGATTGAAAGTCTCGGGGCTTTTATCCAGAACGTTCAGTCTGGCCCAAGCCAAACCGCTCGCGGTTAAGTTGCGCTCTATCGCTCGAAGATAAGCCATATCCGACTGGAACATCATGGTGTCCGAACCAGCGGTTAAGACAATCATAATCACGCCGACCAAAGCGATAGCAACTATGACGAACAACAGAACAAATCCTCTATTTCTCAGCCGTTTCATCTATAAAAGCCTGTCAAATTGTCCCCAGGAAATACAAGTGGGAATTGGCCATCCTCTGTTGATATTTGCTGCGAAGTTTATAGCGTATGGAGGTCCTGACCTCCACAGCGTAGCCCCTGCCGTCTTTTCGCCAGGTGCGCCATTGCACTTGCGAGCTGGGCAGCGACCAGACTCTCGCGTTTTCTTCTTGCTCTTCCTGCCGCCCTGCCAGCCTGTATCTGAGCACTTTGCCGTCTTTCAATTGATAGCCCAGAACGCCGTCGGCTATCTCGATCAAAAGCAGTCCTTCGCCGGCGGTGTACTGGCCGGAGGATTCTGGCATAGCCTTGGCAGCACCAATGTCGTGCCGCATTTGTTCGAGCATATTGAGCAGAGAGGTGTTTTCCTGAACCAGCCTGGTGGAACGTGGAATATCACTGAGCGTACTGCGGAACAGCACATCAAAGGCTACCGCTACAAACGGCAGGACTATCATTACTATCAGGACTTCCACCAGGGTCATGCCTTTGCGCATAGCTACCGCCGCCCTTCTGCCAATGGTTCCCGCTCTTCGGTATACTGCGCAACCACATCGGTCGAAATATACCTGCATAAGCGGACCTGGACTTTGTTGCGAAAGCTCTTGCCGCTCGTTGTCGCCTGAACCAATTTCATCCCCTGCCATTGTCCTACGCCCGGCGACTCATCAATCGAGACGGTTAGTCCGGGCCAGAGTCGCTCAAAATCTTCGCCCGGAACCGGCTTGCCGGTTGCAGTCATGCTGTCAAGCTCCGCCTGGGCGGCGGCTATACAGCGCTGTCTGACCAATTGGTAACTATTGAACTGGGCGAATGCGTGAAGCGACAACGCAAAGCCGGTCATAAGAATCCCCAATACGGTCAGCGCTACTATCAATTCGGTAAGCAAGAAACCGCGTTGTCTTGGATTCCTGCTGGACATATTTTCACTCCATAGCCATCACGGATAGACAAGATTTGTCATCTCGTTAATAATCCAGATCAGCGGCGAAAAAAAGGCATAAACCACAAATCCCACCACCAATCCCATGATTACCGTTACACAGGGCCACATTATGAACCTGGCAAGATTGACGCGATAGCTGTAATTTGTACGATAGAAAGACTCGAGCATCTCTAAGACAGTTAGCGTGCTGCCGGGGTTGACCCGCTGATCGAACGCCCACGCCAGGGTGCTGCCCAACCCGCTTTCCTTTGCCGCATCGGCTATATTCTCACCTGCCTCTACTTTTGTCAGCCATCTTCGCAGTCCCTTTCTGAAACAACTATTCACGTCTAAGTTAAGCGTGTTGGCAATTGCCCCATTTACTGTGCAGCCGGCATTAAGTGAGAGTCGCAGAAGCTCTGTGACCTGCACGAGCGAATAATTCCTCTCAAACCAGTGCACGATGGGCAAATGCCATTTGACAAAGTCCCCTATCCGCGAAATAAGGTATGGCTTCTCTGGTCGGCGAGGCCGAAACTTGATACGAATCGAAACAGCGGTCGCTACAAGAGCTGCCAGTCCGAGCACCAGCCAAACTAACCACCCATATCCATAGTGGATAAAACTCGTGATCCACATTAAGAACCGAGTAGGACCTGGAAGTTTGGTTCCTTCCTCCAGCTCCGTTAAGACAGCGCTGAGGTTTGGAACAACAGACTTCGTTAAGCCCCATACTATAAAAAACACAAATGTAATCAGTATGACCGGATACAATGGGTGGACCGGCCTTAGCTTTTTCTTTTCATCTGCCCTGGCCACCATGTCCGCTTCAATGCTTTGGATTGCAAGTGGAAGCTGGTCAATTCGCTCGGCAGCAGCTATAATTGCCGCTGCGTAGCCGGGACACTTAGGATAGCCTCGCTTAATCGACTCACTCAGNNACGCCCGCTTGCCGCCGAATCCAGCGCCATCGGCAGTGGCAGGTTTTGGCGCATACTCGCACCAATTGTCGAGATAACATAGGCAGCCGTCGCATGCCGCGATGCTAAACCATAGCTTATTACCGAACCCACGAACAAGACAAAAAGCACCAGCCCAAAGACCCCGCCAGCCCCGAATACGACAAACATAGCGGCGAAAAAGAAACAGAACATCAGACCTATGAGTATCCATTTAGCGCACTTCTGAGGCCACTGCTCAGAATCCGGTTGGCGGCTTGCCAAAAGAATGGCTATCAACGTGACGAAGAAAATAGCGGTACCGAACAATATGCCCGTGACCGGCTCTTCTAAAAAAAGGGCGTAGCCTGACCAGAGACTCACGACCGGTGACGTAATCAGAGCAATGCCTGGCTTTTTGTAGCCCAGGATGGCATAGAAAAACAACAGCAGTATTCCTGTAATGAAAAACATGACCTAACCCACTATCCAGCCGCAGACAAGACTGAAACGACCGATATTAGCGGCAGAAACATCGCCATAATGGCCATTGCCAATACACCGCCTACCACAATCAACATAAGGGGCAGCAGAGCCGCCTGCAATCTTGCCTGGCCGTAGCGCGCCTGCTCAGCGTACATCTGGCCCAAGCTATAGAGATTATCCTGCAATTCATTGCGTTGCGCGCCAAGCTGAATCGAATACAGGAACAGTCTTGGCAGAGTCCTGCAGAGCTGGCCCGCCTCCAGGATATTCGCTCCCTGTTCGATTTGGCCGGCAAGCGTTTCAGCCTCGGTGAGCAGTTTTTCACTGCCCGATGCACCTGCGGCTAACCTCAGGCAAGCGGGCATGTCGCAGCCAGCCGCAACCATCATCGCCATCGCCTCGGCCATCCTGCTGAGCATACTGCTGTGGTAGACTCTGCCGAAGACCGGCACGTTTAGAAATAGCGATTCTTTGAACCTGCGTCCTGCCGGAAAGGATGAAACCGCCCCCAATACAAAAAGTGCCGCCGCAACCAGCAATCCGACTGTTATCCAGAAAGGTACTACGTTTCTGGCCATGCTGAAGAATAGCCTCGTAAGAGTCGGCAAGCGAGCGCCTTCGAACATTTCCGTAAATATCGATGCAAATTGCGGTATTATGACCAAGAATATGGCCGTTACAATAATTGAGCCCAGAGTCAGGACCACCACGGGGTAACTCATCGCTTCAAAGAGTATCCTTCTGGTTTGGCTGGCCATTTCCAGATGCCGGTTAAGGCTGGTCAACATCTCGCTTAGCCGTCCCGTTTCCACGCCCGCTTTCAGTATCCGCCCATACAGAGGCGGAAACGCCTTTTGTTTCTTCTCAAACGCCTGCTCAATGCTGACTCCAGCTTCAAGTTCGCCGGCAATATCACCGATGAGTCTTCGCATTGATTTTGAACCGACGTCGCCGGCAAGCTCACGCAGGCCCTTCTCTAAGGGAATTCCCGCCTTTGTTATTGCAGCGAGCTGCTGATTGAAGAGCATGAACTCATTTCTGCCGACAGCCGTCTTGGGCTTTGCAGGCTTTGCTTTTTCGACCGAATTCACGGTAAGCTGCATCTGTTTAAGTAGCCCACCTGCTTCTTCGCGCGAAGCTGCTTCAATGCTGCCTTTCATCAGCCTGCCCGCTGATGTCAGGGCGTCATATTCAAATGTCGCCATTTTGTGCTCCCGTTAGCTCGATAGCTGAAAGAGGTCCTGCGCAGCTTATTCTTTCAAATTCAGCTCATACCGTAAAGCATCTTTATCTGTTCCCCCCTCTGGAGCGGGCGCTTCCAGGGTGGCTTTCGAGCCGGTCTTGCGGTAAACAAACGGTTTCTGATCAATAGGATTATCCGGAATCCGCAAGTCGGTGATCTGGCTAAGCTCATCAGGAAACTTGCCATCGTGTTTGCCCGCATAAAGGCGTATGGCTTCGACACATTGAAGGGCCGCCACGTCACGGTCCAGTCTCTTGCTCTGTAGACGCACCCTGTCATGACTGGGCTTCAATTGCTCCTCAAATTGCCGTCGCAGCAGGGGATCCTTCTGCTTTTTGAGATTTGCCACTTCCAGCTCGATCTGTTTATTCAGGTCAATCAGAGGTCTCGGCAAGCTCTGCAAAGCCCAGTAAAGATTCGGCGCGTCAGGTGCCTGGACGAACTGTTCCAGTTGTCGGCACATAAGTCCAGCTATGCTTACACCAACAAGACTCTGGATTAAGTTAGATGCCACCCCGTTTTGTCTAGCCATTGCAAAGCCATTCCGAATAGTGCTGATAGCCTGGTCATACTGCCTTTGAGCAATTTGAGCGCGGACCTGTACCGCAACAATAAATGAGAGCTTGCGATATTTAGTAAGATTATCCGATATCGTCTCCCGATTAAACGGCGGCCAGTTACACTCTTTGCATTTGGTGGCTTGTTCGATTAACTGCAAAGTGGATTTGAGCTTGTCCAGCGTCGATTGAACCTGCTGAAGGGGCAATTTGTCCGGTGGAGTCTCGAGCCACTCCCTCATCTGTGTTATCTGGGAATCATCTGGCAGCGATTGCACAACTTTTTCATATAACGGCACCGCATCCGAATCAGTTTGCTCATCGGCTTTAGGCAGAAGGTGGTATTTTTTCACGGGTT
The DNA here is from genome assembly GCA_017885385.1 of Planctomycetota bacterium. GTDB lineage: Bacteria > Planctomycetota > Phycisphaerae > Sedimentisphaerales > Anaerobacaceae > JAFNGF01. The sequence continues at coordinate 1,625 of JAFNGF010000262.1, read as the reverse complement.
CAGGAGCTTTAGCTGGAGAGAGCATCAGCTCAACTGTCCGAGCCTTCACAGGGACTACGCTAAGAAATAGAGTCACAAAGCAGACTAAAATACGTATCATAATCCGTCTCCTGCGCTAAATTGACGAGACTCATCTGAAATAATTCCACAAACCTTATTTAGCTCTTGCTGGGTAGTGACGCCGTCACTAATTAGACGCTGGCCGTCAGCAAGGATATTTGTATGACCTCTGCTCATAAGCAGGGCCTCAAGCTCTTCGAGGTCGGCTTTGGCCAAAATGGCCCTTCGCAACTGGCCGTCTAACTGCACTATCTCTGCTATTAGTGCTCGACCCTTGTAGCCGGTCCCAAAACAAGCATCGCAACCTGCCGCTTCATACAATCCTGGTTGCACATCTTTTTTCTTACACTTCTCACACAGTTTTCTGACCAGCCTCTGGTTCAAAACCGCCGACACGCTCGATGTCACCTGGTAAGGCTCAATCCCCATTTCAAGAAGTCGCAAAAATGCGCCTGCGGGTGTACCGCTGTGCATTGTGCTCATCAGCAGATGCCCCGTCAAGCCTGCTTCGATAACGATTTTGGCTGTTTCGGCATCCCGGATTTCTCCAATCATCAATACTTCCGGGTCCTGCCGCAGCAGTGAGCGCAGCGCCGTGGGAAATGTCATCTGGCCGTGCGGCGTAATCTGGACCTGCGTAGCTCCTTCGATTCTAATCTCCACAGGGTCTTCCAGAGTTACAATGCTCTTGCCGGGAAAACTCTTTAGAATATGCCGCAAGAGAGCAGCCAACGTGGTGCTCTTTCCGCTGCCCGCGGGGCCCGTCAGAAGCAAAACGCCCTGGCTTTTCGCGGCAATTTCTTCCAGCGCCAGATATATGTCCTGCGAAAAACCGATCTGCCCCAACTCCGTAAGTTCTCGATGCCCGTAGAATAATCGGACTACTGCCCGCTGCCCGTGAATCGTCGGAAAAACAGCCAGCCGCTGGTCGATTACGTCGCCATCTGGGTCGTTGCCGATTTCGATCCGGCCTTCCTGAGGTATATCATTGCGATAGGTCAGCAGCCCTCCTAACACCTTCAGTCTCGCAATCACGTTGTCGGCCAAAGATTTGGGCAGGCTTTCAACCGTGCCCAACACACCGTCAAGGCGAAATTTAACGGTTAATTCTGAGCCAGCAGGCTCAAAATGGACGTCGCTGGCGGCAGCTTGCACAGCCCTCCCGAGTAAATCGTCCACCAACCAGACCACGTCCTGGGCTGTTGGTTTTGACTCGTAAGACCTTTTATCAGAATAACTTGCGTTCATGAGCCTATCGTTTAATATCAGTTAGTTTCGCTTCCGGCTATCTGCCTTGCTGGAATTCAGACGCGCAAGCCCACCAAGGCGTTATCTGAAAATCCGGTTTTTCCCCCACAACTGCAAAGATTTTTGTTAACATATTGTTGGGCATCGCGTCTAAATGTGCAGAAGAGCATAAAAGAATCGAGATAAGCGCTTATGTTCGATAAGGCTCTTAGCTACGGGCTGCTGTGGGACTTTGCGGTTTCCCAAGCTATAGATGAAAGCCAGCGGTGGATACTGTCCGCAATGCAAAGATACGGACAGGACCTGGTCACAATGCT
>JAFNGF010000261.1 GCA_017885385.1 Planctomycetota bacterium | reverse complement strand
GCCCGGTCTCCAGAAGAAGAATGATGTCTTTTTTGCCCGTGGCATCAGCCAGGCGTTTGATGCGGTCGTAGAATTTCCTTGCGTAGGCGGGGTTACTTTCATCAATGAACCCGGCGTGCATCGACAGATATTTTACGCCCAGCTTGACCGTTACGTCGGCTGCGCCCAAGAACAGCTTGTGATTTTGCTGCCAATATTTATCGGGGGCGATCCCGCCGGTCGCTTTTATACTTTCCAGCGTGGAATAGTCTTCCTGTGGAAAATCTATCATCGTGCTGCTTATCGTCCAGTTCTGCTTTTGCACGGTCGCCAGAAAATCTGTTCCCTTTTCTTGCAGCGTAGCTCTTATGCCCAAATGCACGTGGTCGATACCCAATTTATCCATTGCTTCTGCCACGCCGGCGACATCTGTCCGCAGCGACCAGCTGCAAACGCCGATCGGCCAATTCTTGCACTTCATTGTAGCATTCTCCATTTCCTTTTTTTGGTTACCTGATGGTGACTTTTCGCCCTTTTCTTGCTGATTCTTTTTCGGCCTGCACGATCCTAACAGAATTAAGCGACTGCTCCAGCGTTGTGATCGGTTTTACCTTTTGGCCGCTTATTGCCTTTACAAAATGGGCGATCTGCAAGAACCACCCATCTTGTTTTTCCACTTCGGGCGTAAAGGCCTCGCCCTTAGCCGGACAAACCCTAAAGGCCGGCTGCCGCGTGAGGTCGTAAACGATAGTCGCTTTCTCCAGCACAAGGTTAAAGCTCATCTCAAACCCGAACGCCGGCATCATCGCCCAGCCGCCCTCAGCAGTTATCACCTTATCATCATCGTATATATACTGCGTGACGATGTGAACCAGGCCTCCGCCCGGGCCTTTTGCCCCAAAGCTGCAAACAGCCTTCGGCAGGCCGAACAAGTACTGCACAAAATCAGTGTCGTGGATGTGCAGATCGAGCGCCGCGCCNNGACCCCAATCGCTGAAAAGTAGCAGCGATCACTTTGCCATACTGGCCGCTATCGACTATCTCTTTGGCCTTGGCGTATTCCGGCCAGAATCGCACACAGTGCCCGACCTGCAGCAGTTTTCCGCTTTTGTTCGCTGCGGCGATCATCCGCTTGCAGTCTTTTACATTCAATGCCATCGGCTTCTCGCACAAAACGTGCAGCCCGGCTTGAAGTGCCTTGATAGAGAAATCCGCGTGCAAATAGGTTGGCAGCGTAATTGAAACCGCGTCCAATCTGGCGTCTTTCAGCATCTGCTCGTAGTCGGTGTACAATTTGAAACTGCTGAAATCGACCCCTGCCTGCGCGTCACCGATGTTACCAACTGCACGTTGTGTGTCTTCTTTTATGTTCGGGTTTGCGTCGCAGATGGCTGCAACTTCCACGCCGGGCAGGGCCTTGTAGCACTTGTAGTGCATCCGCCCCATAAATCCGAGTCCTGCGATTCCCACCTTTATCATATTTGTGCCCCTTTCTCTTTTCGCGCGAACATTCTAACATTGACAATTGACAATTGAAAATCGAAAATTGTTAATTGTAAGGGTGATCTATGACGCCGAAAGAGCGAATTTATGCGATTTTGAATGGTGATACTTACGACCGTCCTGCGGTCACGCCCATCTTCATGGCCTGGGCTGCCAATTTCATCGGGCGTACCTACAGAGACTATTACCTGGATGGGGACATCCTGGCAGAAGCGCAGCTTGCGGTTGTTAGGGCATTCAATCTCGACCAGGTAAGTGCGATAAGCGACCCCTGGCGGGAAGCCTCCGCCTACGGGATGGAGTTTGACTATCCGCAAGACGGGGTCGGCAAGCCCANNCCAGGTCGGGCAAACCCACAGTGTGCTGGGCTGGGTGGAAGGGCCGATGGCAGAGTATGCTGACTTGCGGGGCGTCGAGAAGGCGTTTCTCGATTTGATTGATGACCCGCAGATGTTTGTGGAGGCAGGCCGGGTCATCGTGCAGAACGCAATTTCTTTTGCCGTTGCTCAGATAAAGGCGGGGGCGGACATGATCGGCGTCGGCGATGCAGTCGCCAGTCTTATCGGCCCGAAGATGTACACAAAATACGTTTTGCCCTTGCAGCAGAAACTCTTTGCCGCGATCCACGATGCTGGAGCTGCGGTGAAATTGCACATCTGCGGAAACATCACAAACATCGTAGAGCACATGGCCCAAAGCGGCGCCGATATAATCGATGTCGATTGGATGGTTCCTCTGGAAAAGGCCAGACAACTTGTGGGACCCGGCATTGTGCTATGCGGGAATTTTGACCCGTCGGCGGTCTTGCTTCAGGGCACGCCCGAAGATGTTGCCGAAGCAGCGAGGCGGTGTATCAAAGCTGGAGGTGACAAGTTTTTCTTAATGCCCGGCTGTGAAGTGCCGCCGGCTACGCCGCAGCAAAATATCCGGGCGTTTTGTCCGTGTGAAGGTTGTCTGATTCGAGAAGAACTGAGGTGTTGAGATTTTCTGCAAGGAGGTTTTCAATTATGGCTAAACTATTATACATCAAAGCGTCTCCGATGGGCGAGCTTTCTTATTCAATTGCCGTAGCGGACGCATTCATCGAGGCGTACCGTAAACACAACGCTAAGGACGAGATAAAAGTCATCGAGCTATTCAACCCATCGCTTCCTGCCTTTGATTTTGAGGCGGCTTCGGCGAAATATAAAATAATGCACGGCAAAGAACATTCGCCGAAAGACCGCCGGATATGGCAGGGAATTGTCTCTCTGATCGATGAGTTTAAGTCGGCGGACAAATATGTTCTGGCGGTGCCGATGTGGAATTTCTCGATCCCATACCGCTTCAAGCAATACATAGATATTCTCGTGCAGCCCGGTTATACTTTCACCGTCACCAAGTCCGGCAGCTACGAGGGATTGGTCAAAGGCAAGCCTGTCTTTATCGCTTACGCGCGTGGCGGCGAGTACAAAGCCGCGACGCCTGCTGAAGCATTCGACCTGCAGAAGAAGTATCTGGAGCTGATACTGGGCTTTATGGGCCTGACCGATATTCGCTCGGTAACAGTTGAGCCGACCCTTGCCCGCGGTCCGGCAACCGCGAATCAAAAAAAGGCCGAGGCGATCGAAAAAGCAAAACAATTAGCCCGCACGTTTTAGCTCGCGCCTCCGGTGGTGCTGCGATTGTCCCGGGCGCGGGGTTTTTGCCTGCCTTACTACGGTAGACCACCCGGCGCATAGGAGTACGGGCGGTAGCGGTAAAAATATTGCGGCTGCCAGTTCCACCTCCACGGATCGAGCACCCTTGCGTTGACCGCGGTCCGGTCCGCGAGCACGTTTAACTGCTGTTGTATTCCGAACAAGCCTCCTTCGAGTTTTCGGTGGTTTTCCTGGATATCCGTGATAGCCTTATCAAGTCGCTCCACGCTTTTGGCGACCTGCTGACTACCGGCGTTGACCTTGTCCTCGATCTCTTTGAGTTTGTTCACGGCCTCAGCCTCGAACTCAAGTTTCTTCAGTTCCGCCCGGGATTTTACCTGGGTTTCCCAGACCTGCCGGTCGGCTTCGAGCTTTTTTATCCTTTCATTTGTCTGCTCGATTCTTTCGCTGTCTTGTCCGCTGGCGGCGGATCCACCAATCGCGGCCTTGGCCTTTTCGCAGCAGCGTATCGCCTGTATGAAATCGTCCGGGTCGTCCTTAAAGTCCCAGGTTCTGCCGGCAAAGTAGTCTGCCAGGTCCAGGTAATATCTGTACTCCGGCACTGTTTTGATGTCCAGCGTCCTGGCGTCGATTTCTCTTTTGCCATAGGTCTGTACAACGATTCTGCTTTCCTCCAGCCGTTCGACGGTGATTTTATTCTTGTCCTCGGTGAGCACCTTTCCAAATATCAGCTCGCCGGTTCTTAGATGGAAATCCACAGTCCTGACAGCGTTGCCCCGGCGTACCAGTGCCGCCGGAGTTTGACCTGGGGCTTCCTGCCCGGATGTGCCGGGATTTGCAGTGGTGCCGCAGGCCAAAAGTGTGATCCATGCCACTGTCTTGGCGGCGTTCGTCAGTTTCATCTTCTTGTCCCCCTTCTAAATTCTGTATTCTGTGTTCTGTCTTCTGTATTCTGTCTTCTAACCGCCCTAATTATACCCGATTTTCGGCCGGAGTAAAAATCGGCTGATTGCCGATATCCGATTTTGGATTTGCGATTTTCAATATTGGCTTTGTTTGGGTTTGTTTTGTTGGCCTGCGAAACCCGTTTTGTTTTCATAATCCCTTTGTGAAGAACCATTTGCGTTCATTTTGGCTGTCGGAGAATTGGCTTTGTTTTGCATAATAACGCTGTGCCAAACGCCTCTTTCAGGGTTGTCATTCCCGCGAAAGGCCTGCCCTGAGCGCAAGTCGAACGGGCGGGAATCCAGAACCACCAAGAAGTGTGTATTCCTGCTGGAGTCTATCCCACACTCGGATGCCAGGCAGGAATTACGAACCGTCATTTGGCCGCTTCTGCGGCTCCTGATAATTTGGGCTATGATCGTCATAAGGAAGACAACTTTGTGAATTGACTCTACCCGCCTTTCCGGACACAAGTTTCTGATTGTCCGTCGGCTATGAACTATGAAATATCTTACATTCTAATTCTAATCCATTAGTTAGCGGCATATTATACCCTGAAATCGCTTCGGCGTCAAGCAGATAATCGGTGCGATGCATCGCACCCTACCTACTTCTTGCTTGCTTTCGCTCTTTCCCCCTCCTCCGAAGCCAGATGTGCAGGCAAAGCCAATAACACAGGTTTCAACTCCATCGATACTAATGAATCTGGCTCCTTCGGCAATCTCAGAGCTTGCCCTGAACATAGTTGAAGGGACAAGTTTTGGAGGCTGGGTGACGAAAAGAAGATCGTAGGGTGCGATACTTCGCACCATTTCCATATTCTCTCTAACGAGGCCAGTTCTCGGCAAATTCCATCGGGTAGTAGGATGGTCGACTTGCTTGCCCAGGCGGTTCTTTTGCCACAGAGAACACAGAGAAAACAGAATACAGAAAACAGAAGCTTGTCCCCGCGAAAGCGGGGAACAGAATACAGACAACAGAAACTTCAATTAGCGAGATACGATATACGAGCGACGAATTATCCTGGGGGATGGAAAAGCGCTTGATTCCGGATGGCGTCAAACGCTTCCTCCATCGACAGATCGCTAAACACTTCCCACCACTTGCCGGTGTGGCGCATGTACGCCAGATTGAACCGGCCGTTCGCCATGTATGCAAGTCGCGTAAAGCTATCCTCAAAAAACGGCGACAGTACGTTAGGACCTGGACAAGCGAACCTGGCGCGGAAGTACAGGCAATTCTTATTCCATCTCGTGTAGATATCAATAATGTAGTTAAATCTTGCATTCTTAGGTGGCGGCTTAATGTATCGCGGCTTAAATATGGTCTCGATGATTTCGTCGGCTTTAGCCGTGACCTGCTCTTTTACTGCCTCCGGAACGAGCGAGCCAGGACGAGGGGAGTAAATCCATTGTCGTGGTATTTTTGCCATATTCAGATTCTTCTGACCTTATGGAAACTCACCGTTTTCTGTGCACCGTCCCCAGCCATTACTAGCTGGGTGTCCCTATTATCCCCATTATTCCCACAAAGTTTTTCTTTGGCGGCAAGTGGCGATTATCCTCAAAAGGTAACAGTGCAATGCCTTAATAAATTAGCAACAATATCAGCCTTAACAAAACCCTTCGCTAATTTCAAAGCCGCAAAACTTTTACCTTCCCAATTTTCAGCTTTCATATCTTCACCTGCACAATATTCAGCAAAACCACTACAAAGATAAAATTTCTGTTTATCTATATCATTATCAATTTTAGGATAAGATTTATATCCAATTTTTTTATAATGCTCATCTCGCTTTTGATTATCTTCTTCGGCTTTACAAACCAACTCAAAAAGTCTCATAGCTTTTTGTAACTTTCCTTCCGCTAACGTTTTCGATATCTTTTTATATTCTGTTAAATAGCCAGCGTAGACAGTACTGACAGCCTTCCCCACTTCCTCGCTTGATAAATTTTTATAAAAATGTTGATAACAGCTCATCATAATGTCAACAATTACTAGTTGGTGTGCTTTATCTAAAAATTTTTCTTTATCTTTTTCGGTTAACACCTTAAATTCGTCTGCCAATACTATTAGCTTATCAAAATTCTTTTCCACGAAGTCAAATTGAAAAGTAACTAATTTGGAAAGAAATTGACTAAAATCAATTTTTTTCTTAAAGATAGACATATTTTATCTAATTAAATTATCAACACTAAGCTCGGAACCTTATTAAGAACAATCACCGTTTTCTGGGAATTGTCCACGGCCATTGGTGGCTGTGCCTATTATTTACCTATTATTTAAGATAAGAATAGTGTTCCTCAATGAACTGTTCAGTTCTTTCATACTTATAACGGTATTTCTCAACAGACTGCAACTTCATGTCACGTAATGCTGGAAGAAGTGGACTCGGAAAGTTGGCTGCTCCGTTCTGAAATCTATATGCCAGGACGTTCTGATTGGAAAACTTGCGCATCGGAATCTTGTCTGACCTGACAAAATCATATATTAGGTTAAGACCAAAGGATTCAACTTTCTTAATCGCGTTTGGCGTCAGCAAAAGCCCGATCCAGTCTTGGTCCTCCGCATACTCAAAGGCCTCAAGAAATCCAGTTCCTATGAATGACCGATTGTCCGCAGTTCGAATGAATGGACCAACAGTAATAGCCCCACGTATAGGGATTTGTGAGTGGTATATACAGTCATGCATGAATCTTTTGGCTGCGAACTGAATTACGCTATATGATCTTGCTGAATCATCGTGGGTAAACATCAGAAATGTATCCGAGAACCAGCAATAATCAATACAACCCGATTCGTACTCGTTACAATTCTTCTTTAGGTGTTCTATGGTCTCCTGATAGGCGAAACGGACCGTATAGGCTTTCAAATCATCTTGACTAACAGAAATCAAACTGCGGAAGCCCATGATATCGAAGCATGCCAGCCAGCAACTTGAAATGATCCAGTTATCAGTATCAAATAAAGACATATAAGAACACCGCCTTACATTCTGTACCTCACGCGCCCTGTGTATAGCGTCCGTGGCGGGCCGCTGGTTCGCATAATTTCGTTTTTGTATTGCGTATATCCTTTGCATTCCGCGATGAATTCTGACCGTCGCCAGACCGGCGATGGCTAAACGCAAAAGAACAAAGGATATTATTGTCGGGATTNNCCCTCGACTTTGCTCGGGGCAGGCGTGGCCCGTGACCCGTGCAGTATCGGGTATCGGGCAGCGAGCATCAGGCATCAGGCATCGGGCATCGAGGATCGGCACGCCGGGATTAGCTGTTTAT
>JAFNGF010000260.1 GCA_017885385.1 Planctomycetota bacterium | reverse complement strand
GCCGGCTATGGTGGGCATTGCGGATGGCATTGAGCCTCGGCCGGACCTTAGTTCCGGCGTGTGGATGCCCAAGTCAGCCTATTTTCGCGCCGCCCAATACGCCATCGCCAAGATTATGGACCAGCTCGATAACATCCCCAAGCGCACACAATCCCAGTGAGCAAACCCTGACAAAAATGTGGGGGATGTACGACAGAATTGGCGGTCCTCGGATCATCCGTGCCACCTCCTTTCCTTTCTCGCCTCCCGAGCGCCGGTCAAAAACCCGCGCAGCAGACGAGGCGACTAATAGTCCTTGAATTTTCTCATCCAGTGCGGCCAGTCTTCGGGCTTTACGCCGCCGCGTTTGGTCCACGGGCCTGCCGTGTTGAAGTCCTGGTTCCACTTGAGCGTCCAGAGTTCTTTGAGGCCGACCTTGCGCACAGACCAATCCAGAAAAAGGCAGTTCACATGTCCATTGTGTCGGTTCAAGCAGAAAGGCGCCATACCGCCCTGCAGGGGCAGGGCGTCCTCATATTGTGGCGGCGATGTTTCGTTTTGGGGCAGCCCATAGTGTCTCATGCAGTCCAGAAGCAGGGGCACGCCAGTCCTCCGTCTCAGCGAGAAGATGTCTGTGTAGGTGCGGGGCGTCTCCGAGAGAAGACGCACCCTCCACAATGGATCATCAACGTCACCGGGGGGTTGGAACAGCCAGCCGTTTAGTCCATAGCTGACATAGCTGACGCGAAGCGTGGAGCCATCCTCGGCGTACTCTATGAGCACCCATGCCCGGAACGTAGACGTCCCCATTTGGGTCAATCGCCAGGTCGCGACATAATGTTGAGACACCAACGTAGCTTGACCAGACCAGGGCGGAGCCGTCAGGCGCGAGTTTCAAGACAAAGGCATTTTGCATCCCGTATGAGCCGTTGTCCACGCCGTCGAAGTCGGGCTGAAAGGCGTTTTTCACCGGGAAGCCTGGGTCTGCGCGGCCCGCCACGTAGACATAGCCTTGGCTGTCTACTTCTACCCCATAGGCGCGGTCATAATTTGGGCCGCCGATATAAGTTGACCAGATCAGGGCACCGCCGGGGCTAAATTTGGCCACGAACACATCACATGGGCCAAAGTCCTGCGAGCCACCCGTACGCAGCGCTCTTTGATAAGCGCCAGGCGTCGTGGGAAAGTCCGTAGAAGCTGTACCGCCGACCACGTAAATATTGCCCTGGGCATCCGCAGCGACATCGCGAGCATGTTCCCAATTGCTCCCCCCAAGGTAGGTCGAAAAGGCAAGGTCGTATGATTCCTGCGCTGCTGGTGCGAGGCAGATGCTTAACAATGGCAATAACAAGGCCGGCAGACAATTGACGATTGTGAATCTTACCAATTGGGCAGCGGGCCTCCACTGGGCCAGTTCAGTTTGAAGGTGTTTCCGGCAGGCCACGCTGAGACCGACTCGATGTGCGCATCCACAAACACAGCGTTGGCTAAGCCCTGGTTTAAGTCGCCGCCCTTAGCACCATGGAAGGTGGCGAAGCAATCGGTCCTGCAGTCAGGCGTGGAACGCAAATTGTTGTCGTTAATCCCAGCGATGCTGAGGCCTGGAATAGCCAGCTATTCTCTTCAGAGAAGAAAAACACACTTGCAGGGTGCTTGACGCTGTTTTCTTTCTGGATGCTCTTGATGGCTGTATGGTATTGTGTAGGCACATAATTCCATGCATCGCCGTGCAGGTAGGAATTCATGCCGTAACCATACTGAGGTTGTATGGGAATTGGCGAACCCTTGCAACGGTGGCAGCCCATCTGCTTGACAACAAGATTGAATGTAGGACAAAGGTGGATGTCCTGGTCCTTCAGATATGACCACAGGCACCCGCCCAGTTGGGGGTTTGAGTCGAGATTCTTGCTGGCATCGTGCCATCGGCAGCCTGTACCGCCATCCTTGTACAGCCAGGTGAATGAATAAGGAAGGTAGCCATCATAATCGTCTACGTACATCCTGGCCGCCAGCCCGTACTGTTTCAGGTTCGACCTGCAAATCGAGTTCCTGGCCTGCTCTTTGACCCTCTGAAGCGCCGGCATCATTATCGCCATCAGCAATGCAATGATAGCGATGACTACCAGCAGCTCTATTAGCGTGAACCCTTTTTGCTTGTTCATTATTGATTCTCCCACTTATTGTGAGACGGAATTGAAACTCTAAAGGTAAATATACATCTTCTGAATCTGCAAGTCAACAACGATTCTTCGCAGGCATGGAATGAGCAGGGAACATCGCATCCTCCTGGTGAGGATAAGATGCACGACCGCCAGACGCACGGCGGATTTATTGCGGGGTTGTGAAATATTTCGCCCCCAAATTTATTTGGGGGTTTACGTCTTTTTTCGTTGACCACCGACCGGAAATGCTCTACCATATAATCACATTGCCGATGACGAACAACACTGGAGTTCGTCCCGTATTTTGTGTAGCAATTCGTTATTGCTTTGTATAGGGACGGGTAGGACGGGAAGATTTGTAAGGCTATGTCCTGACGGTAGTTAAGTTACAAAGATACTTTCGACGCCTGTTGCAGAAGTGAGGTTGGCTCAGGTGCTAAGCTCTCTGCACGATGGCGGAAAGTGAATTGTGCGTGGAACGAAATCTCTTGGAAAAAGAGCGTGTGGTTGTCAGCGATTGGGTGTCGGTATTGAGCATAAAATCAGCTAATTATATGCAAAAAGCAAAACCGCTTGTGGCGAAAACTGGACCGCCGGATGCCGCTGTGCCTTAGATAGCTGACGCTGCGCACGAAGAAAAGGATTTCGTAATTTACCGCCTTCTTTGGATCTTTCCTGCCGAGAATCCCGCAATCCGTCCCACGTGGGCGTATTTTTAGCTCCTTTCGGAGTCCAACAAAAGGGTCGGAACTATGGAAGCAATACTTATGGCAGTTCCGCTGCCGGATATAGTTGCCACGGTTGTCGCGTTCGCCCTGGGAATTTGCCTTACGATAGTTGTCAAGCAGATAGTCGACAAAACCAAGGCCAAAACTCTCGGGCAGGATCTTCAGCGACAAATCGGAGGCGCCAAACGGGAAGCGGAGAACATAATTAAATCTGCTCAGCTCGATGCTGCCGCGGAAACCATCAAAAGAAAAGAACAGTTCACCGCTGAGGCCGATCGGATTCGTGCCGAGCTGCGGGGAACTGAGACAAGGTCAGCCAAGCGTGAGGACGTTCTTGAACGCCAGGCTGAAGGGCTTCAGAAGCGGGAAGAATCCTCAAGACAGCAGGAACAAGAGCTCGACCGGAGATTGCGAAATGTCGAGCTGAAGGATAAGCAGCTCTCGGCTTTAATGGCACAACAGAAGAATCAGCTGCTTAAGATTACCGCTATGGATATCAATGAGGCCAGAGAGCTGCTGCTAAAGCGCCTCGAAGATGAGTGCGAGCATGAGATGTCCGCCTTAATTGCCCGCAAAGTCGAAGAGGCCGGCGAAGAAGCGGATGAGAAAAGCCGGGAAATAATCAGCACCGCCATTCAACGGTACGCTGCGGAGCAGACCTGCGAAGTTAGTGTCTCGACGGTTGATATCCCGAATGACGATATGAAAGGTCGAATCATCGGGCGTGAAGGCCGCAACATTCGGGCGTTTGAAAAGGCTACCGGCGTAGATGTCATCGTTGATGATACGCCCGGAACGATTGTAGTAAGCGGCTTCAATCCGGTCAGGCGTGAGGTTGCCCGCCTTTCAATGGAGCGGCTGATACAGGATGGCCGAATCCATCCGTCTCGGATCGAGGAGCTTGTCACCCAGACCAAGAAAGACGTCAACCTTAAACTGCTGCAACTGGGCAAAGACGCTGCCGTCGAGGCCAACGTGAGAGGATTGCACAACAAGGTGCTCAGTCTGCTCGGAGCTTTGAGCTACAGAACCAGCTACGGCCAAAACGTGCTCCGTCACAGCATCGAAGTCGCATTTCTGACGCAGGTCATGGCCGACGAGCTTGGGCTGGATGGCTCCATGGCAAGGCGTGCGGGACTATTGCACGACATCGGCAAGGCCATCGACCACGAGGTTGAAGGCAGTCACCCCGCCATAGGTGCAAATTACCTTAAGCGGTTCAACGAATCGCCTATCGTGCTGAACGCCGTCGCCGGACATCACGGTGACATCCCTCCGGACAACCCTTACACGCCGCTGGTTGGCGCCGCCGATGCAATTAGCGCTTCTCGCCCCGGCGCCAGAAGGGAAACGCTTGAAAGATATATCAAGCGGCTGGAGAACCTCGAGGAAATCGCCGGCAGCTTTAAGGGAGTCGAGAACGTCTATGCCATCCAGGCCGGGCGGGAAATCCGCGTGATCGTCGATGCGTCGAAGGTTGACGACGGCGCAGCTATGAAAATAGCCCGTGACATCGCCAATAAGATTGAAACTGAAATGACTTATCCCGGCCAAATCCAGGTGACGCTGCTGCGCGAAGTCCGCTGCATAGAATACGCTAAATAATATCGCAGTTCGTATTGCAAGGCGAACTAGAATGAAACTTGAGCTGGCCAGTCTTCGCAAGGCAGTTGAATCTCTGGAAAGAACATTAAATGTAGCCAATGACAGGGATTTTATAGCGGAGTTAAGTCACGACCAGATAGATGCCATAAAAGCAGGCGTTATCCAGAACTTTGAAGTGGCATACGAGCTCTGCTGGAAGTATATCCAGCGATGGTTACGACAAAACATTTCTCCGGCGGATGCTGACTATCCACGGACTCGCAAAGAATTTTTTCGTATGGCAGCTCGTTATGGTCTGATTGATGACCCACTTGCCTGGTTCACTTATGGCGACGCACGCAACCTCACCTCGCATATTTACGATGAACAAAAGGCAGAAACCGTTTATGAAACTGCATTACGTTTTATAACTGATGCGAAATTCCTGCTGGAACGCCTGGAAGAACGTAATGATTGATATAGAAGAAAAATATTTAGCCGAGATTCGGCGGATTTTGAGTAAGCAGGCGCCTGACTGTGAAGTCCGGGCGTTCGGTTCACGCATCGAAGGCAATGCCGAAAAATATTCCGACCTTGACCTGGTGCTTGTCGGCAACGAAAAATTAAACTGGCGAAAGATAGAGTCACTGAAAGATGCCTTTGCCGCCTCCGACCTGCCCATAATTGTCGATGTAATCGACTGGTACACGCTCTCGGATGAGTTTAAGGCCGTTATAGAAAAGAGCTACGAAATAATACAAAAAAGGCGTTGATAAATCCAAAAGCAACTTTATCTATAAAAATTCACAAATGAGAGATAATTCGTGACGATCCTTTGGAGAAACAGGACAACAGAGAAAAAGAATAGCAACTTATGAAGTTAAATATTCTTTGTATTGGTGACATAGTTGGTCGGCCTGGCAGGCGCATCGTCGCCGAGAAGCTAAAGACGCTGGTGAAGGAACATGAGATCGATTGCGTCATCGCCAACGCCGAGAACGCTGCGGGCGGCTCCGGGCTGACCCCACAAATCTATGACAAATTGCTGCGATATGGCGTAAACCTGATCACATTGGGCGACCATACTTACCGTAAAAGAGAGATAATCGAGACTCTGGAAACAGCCGAGAACATTGCCCGTCCGGCGAATTTTTCCGAGCATGCTGCCGGCAGAGGTTTCGGGGTCTATAAAACCAGCAAAGGGCCGACCGTGGCGGTGGTTGCCTTGATCGGCCGGCTTTTTATGAAGCCCGCCGACTGTCCCTATAGCGCCATAGACAAAATCCTGCCCAAGATTCAACAACAAGCCGATATCGTAATCGTCGACTTTCATGCTGAAGCCACCAGCGAAAAACAGGCGATGGGCTATCACCTGGACGGCCGGGTCAGCCTGTGCTTCGGTACTCATACCCACGTCGTGACCGCGGATGAGAAAATCCTGCCCAAGGGAACCGCCTACATCACAGATATTGGCATGACCGGCGCCCACGATTCGGTGCTGGGCCGGGGCGTAGAAGGCGTGTTGAAATCGTTTAGAACGCAAATGCCCTACCCTTTTCCGATCGCCACCGGTGACGTGAAAATAAATGCGATTTTGGTCACGGTGGATAGCAACAGTAAATACGCCGAGCGAATCGAGCGGGTCACGGTTGGCGCTGACAGCGAAGATTCTATGCGCTACGACAGCGACGACGGCAAGCCGGAATACTTCAATAACACATTCTGACAATGGCGCAAGCCATGCTGGGCATTGCTGCTCTGGTCGATAACTGCTAACACGCTATCGGAACAATCGCAATAAGGCTTCAATAGCTCTTTATCGCAGAAACGGGTTCTCTGCTTTTTCGTGGGCGATGGTGGTTGCCGGGCCGTGACCTGGATAGACTTTCGTTTCTTCCGGCAATTGTAAGAGCTTTTGCTCTATGCTCTTTAGAAGCTGTGACATACTGCCGCCCGGAAAGTCCGTTCGGCCAACCGACTCGGCAAAAAGCGTATCATCGGTGAAGACAGCTCCCTCATCTTCGCAGTACAGGCAGATGCCGCCTGGCGTGTGCCCGGGCGTGTGAAGCACCAGCAGTTTTACGCCGGCCTGCTCGATTATGTCACCATCCTGCAAAAGCAAGTCCGCCGGGCCGGCCTTGATCAGTTCACCCGCGAAAGCCGATAGGTTGTGCTCCGGCTCGATAAGCATCTGGGCATCGTCTTTGTGGGCACAGACTTGGACATTCGCAAAGCTCTGCCGCAGCAAAGCGACGCCGGCGATGTGGTCTGCGTGGCCGTGCGTCAGAATTACGGCGACCGGCTTCAGTTTACGCGCCTCGAGAAAATCAATTAACTGTTCAGCTTCCAGCCCCGGATCAATAATGAGACAGTCCGTGCCTGTTGCGCTATCCCGTAGGACATAACAGTTGGTTTCAAACGCACCCAGAATCAAACGGTCAATCTTCATTTGGGCTGTCCCATTGCTTCCGCAGAGCCTGCCCCCCGAGTAGGGGCCCTGATCGGGCTGAGCTTGTCGAAAGGGGTAAGCTTGTCCCCGCGAAAGCGGCCACCACGTTAGCAGACAGGCGGCCTGTCGTCAAGACTTCGGCGACCCCCGCCTTGGCGGGGGTGACGTTATTCCTGCCCCTGCTTTCGCAGGAGTAAACTTGTCCCCGCATAGTACGTGTTTAGCCAACTTCGCACACTCCCATCCCCAAGTCCTGCCCCCGTTTGCGCAGGGCCAGGGCTTGGGGATACCACTCCCGTCGCAGTTTACTGCGGTGGTCGGACGCCGTGCCGGCCCCTGCTTCCTCAGGGGCAAGCTTGTCCCCGCGAACGCGGGGAGCTAAACCCCGACAAGTCGGGGTCC
>JAFNGF010000259.1 GCA_017885385.1 Planctomycetota bacterium | reverse complement strand
TCGGCGACATCCCCCAAGGCTGGGAAGTGCGGACGGTTGAGGAACTCGTTAAACGCATTCCGGTCGGCAAGAAATACGACGAGAAGACGGTGAACGTGACGGGCGATGTCCCGGTTCTCGACCAAGGAAAGTCCGGCATCATCGGCTACCACGACGACGGGCCGGGAGTTGCAGCGTCTGAATCCTCGCCGGTAGTCGTTTTCGCAAACCACACCTGTTACCAACGCCTCATTCACTTCCCGTTCTCAGCGATTCAGAATGTTTTGCCGTTCGTGCCGAGCCCATCGCTGCCGCGGAATATCTACTGGCTGCATTGGGCGACCAACGGACTTGTCGTCTTCAACGACTACAAAGGCCATTGGCCGGAGTTCGCCACCAAGAATCTTGTCGTGCCACCCGCCGATGTCTGTCAGCGGTTCGGAGATTTTGTCGCTCCCTTGTCTCGCCAAATCCTGAAGCTGGAGCGTGTCATTGAAAACCTCCGCCGAACGCGCGACCTACTTCTGCCAAAGCTGATTTCAGGGGAGATGGATGTTTCGGAACCNNAACTCGGAACTGGATATCGAAACCCAAGAGGAAAACGTATGAAGCCGTTCTCAGCAGACTGCCTCAGCCGACTCCAAGCGACTGCTGATGTCGCGATCTGGAGGTCTCACTTCGAAACCCACAACTGGATGTATCGCCGGAATCCTTCGCACAAACCTCCCGAGGAGGACTACGTGGCGGCGTTGATCCTGCGGGGCCTCCCGATGTTGGCGCAGGCATGGCAGCCGCTACTCCAGCAGTGGGGCATCAGGTTGAGCCTGACAGGCGTATTCTGCCACCAGACACCCAAGGCCAGATTCAGACGGATGAGAAAGATGGAGTCGCCAGAACTTGCCGACCTGCTAATCGTCCGCAGGCATGGAGACTCGCGTGGCATGGCTCGACAGGTCGCCGTCTTGATCCAAGCGAAGATGTCGGACACGGGCGAGATCAAGCTGCCGAACAACGACCCGCAATTGTTTCTCTACACTACTTGGCCATCGTTCGAGTTACTGGGACAAAAGGCTTCGACGACAAGCTTTTGCCTCGGACAGGACAAGCAGCAGGCACTGTATGCAGGCATTGCCGACGGCAGACCTCCCAATATAGAACCGCCTAATCGAGCTTGGGCTGGCTTCTGCCCTTGGGCGATAATGCCGCCCAAGCAGTCCGGGTGGGTTGAGGAGCCGCTGTCGCTGTACTTGGTGAAGCTGCTTAACTTCGAGGCAGGGCGCGAGTTCTTCGATTCTGGTACTACCGGCTGCCATTGGTCGGAACTCGTTCATTACCTCCTTGAAGCCACGTTCTCTCTTCCGCTTCGGACGCGCGACATGCGGCTGGATGACCCACGGGGGATGACCATCGGCTTCAACCGCATGGCGTTCATGCTGGCTGACAGCAGACTCCCCTCGGCTTACGTTCCACCGATAAGGGTGCGGCAAATTGTGGGTGGTGGGGAGGGGCCTCCACCTGACGAGCGAGAGGTGCAGTTCGCCGAAGGCGGCGAGGGGCGAGTAGTCATCATAGAAACATCGGAAGTGAAGGGATGAGATTGCAACCATAACACCATGCACCAAGACTATTCCGAGGACATCTTAGTCGAACAACCCGCCATCGCGCTTTTCGCCGGGCTGGGATGGCAGACCATCGACGCCTTCTACGAGGTTTGTAGTCCGAAGCACGCGACGCTTGGACGAGAGACAACAGCAGAGGTTGTGCTCATTCCACGTCTTCGAGCCTCGCTGCAGCTACTGAATCCCGATCTGCCGGAAGAGGCATTTGAACTGGCCGTCGAGGAACTAAGCCGCGACCGAAGTGCCATGAGTATGGCTGCGGCTAACCAGGAAATGTACGATATGCTCAAGGAGGGCATAAAGGTAAAGGTTCCTGATACAAATGGCGAGGGAGAAACGGTTGAAACGGTACGCATTATTGATTGGAATGAACCAGCGAATAACGACTATTTCCTGGCATCTCAGTTCTGGATTTCCGGTGAGATGTACAAGCGCCGGGCCGACCTTGTCGGGTTCGTCAATGGCCTCCCGCTGGTATTTATAGAGCTAAAGGCGTCCCACAAGCGTTTAGAGAATGCGTACAATCGCAACCTCCGAGATTATAAGGATACGATACCGCACATCTTCTGGTATAACGCATTTATTATTCTATCCAACGGAAGCGAGAGTAGAATCGGCAGCCTCACAGCCTCGTGGGAACATTTCAATGAGTGGAAGAAGATCAACAGCGAGGGGGAAGAGGGAATTGTATCCTTGGACACGATTATTCGTGGAACCTGCGATCCAGTGAAGCTGCTGGACATAATCGAAAACTTCATGCTATTTGAGAAGGCCAAAGGCGGTCTTATCAAGTTAATCGGAAAGAACCACCAATATCTCGGTACTAACAATACTATCGAGGCGTTGAGACAAATTGAAAACAACAAAGGTAAACTGGGCGTCTTTTGGCATACACAAGGCAGCGGCAAGAGCGTATCGATGGTTTTCTTCGCTCAGAAAATATTCCGCAAGACGCCTGGTAACTGGACCTTCGTTGTTGTGACAGACCGCAAGGAACTCGATGACCAGATTTACAAGAAGTTTGCAAATACTGGTGCCGTGACAGAAGAAGAGGCACACGCCAAAAGTTCCGCTCATCTACGGCAGCTATTGACGGAAGACCACCGGTATGTTTTTACGCTGATTCACAAATTCCGAACGGAGCTTGGCGAAACACATCCTATGCTTTCCGACAGGTCCGACATTATTGTAATTACCGATGAGGCCCACAGGACCCAATACGACACGCTGGCAATGAATATGCGGACGGCTCTACCAAACGCGGCCTTTATCGCGTTTACCGGAACGCCGCTCATTGTCGGAGAGGAAAGAACCCGCAAGGTTTTCGGTGACTACGTTAGTATCTACAGCTTCAAGCAATCCGTTGATGATAACGCCACTGTGCCGCTGTACTACGAAAACCGTATCCCTGAGCTGCAACTGACAAACGAGGACCTCAACGAAGATATGGAGCGGATACTCGAAGAGGCCGACCTTGACGAAGAGCAGGAGAGGAAAGTCGAGCGGGAATTTGCCAGAGAGTATCATCTGATAACACGCGATGACCGCTTAGAAAAGGTCGCTGAAGACATTGTGACACATTTTGCAGGGCGAGGCTACCAGGGAAAGGCAATGGTTGTCTGCGTTGATAAAGCAACGGCGGTCAGGATGTATGATAAAGTGCAGAAATACTGGAAGAGGTATCTTTTAGACCTGAGGGCACAAGTCCAATCGGCAGCAGATGCTGACCGGCCAGAGCTGAGAGACAAGGTCAAGTACCTCCAAGAAACTGACATGGCGGTGGTGGTGTCGCCATCCCAGAACGAGATTGCAGACATGCGAGCCAAAGGGCTGGACATTGCCCCGCATCGCCGAAGAATAGTGAAAGAGGACCTCGACACTAAGTTCAAAGACCCGGACGATAGGTTCCGCATCGTATTTGTCTGTGCCATGTGGATGACAGGTTTTGACGTACCCTGCTGCTCAACTATTTACCTCGACAAGCCTATGCGTAACCACACCTTGATGCAGACCATTGCGCGGGCTAATCGTGTTTTCGGGGACAAGGTAAACGGCCTCATCGTGGATTATGTTGGGGTATTCCGCAACTTACAGAAGGCCTTGGCGATTTACGGATCACAGGCTGGCGGCGGCGTAAAAGAAGGCGAAACACCGGTTAAGAGCAAAGAAGAGCTCGTCAGATTGCTAAAGCAAGCTATTGGCGAGACAACAAAGTTCCTGTCCGAGCGGGGCGTCAGCACGGCTGATGTCCAGAGGGCGGAGGGTTTCGAGCGTGTCAGACGGCTGGATGATGCTGTCGAGGCCATTATTGTCAACGATGACTCTAAGAGAAAGTACCTGCTCTTGGCAGACAACGTGAATAGACTGTACAAAGCGGTTCTGCCAGACCCCGCTGCCAACGAGTATTTCTCCACTTGTAGGCTCTTTAGAGTCATTGCCGAAAAGATTCGGTCATTGATCCCGGTTGCCGACATTTCTGCTGTCAAGCAGGCTGTCGAAAATTTACTTGATGAGTCCATCGCTTCCGAAGGGTACATCATACAGCCCGCAGAGCCACTCGTCGACCTGAGCCAGATTGATTTTGAAGCTTTGAAAAAGAAATTTGTCAAGGCGAGGAAAAGAATCGAAGCAGAGAAACTCAGGGGAACTATCAACGCGAAGCTCAGAAGAATGGTAAGGCTAAACAGAACCAGAATGGATTTTCTGGAAAAGTTCCAGCAGATGATCGACGAGTACAACTCGGGAAGCATAAACGTTGATGAGTTCTTTAGGCGCCTCGTGACCTTTGCTCAAGAACTGAATACCGAAGAAAAGAGAGGGGTGGCCGAACAGCTTTCCGAGGAGCAACTTGCACTGTTTGACCTGCTAACGAAGCCGGATATGACGCTAAGCAAGACTGAAGAAGGCCAAGTTAAGAAGGTCGCCAAAGACCTTTTGGCAGCGCTCAAACGACAGAAAATCGTTTTGGACTGGAGAAAAAGACAGCAGTCGCGGGCAGTCGTTCGCTTGTGTGTGGAAGAAGTGCTTGAGGCACTGCCTGAGGTCTACACACCCGAATTGTATGAGAAGAAATGCAATCTTGTGTATCAACACATCTACGACTCGTACTATGGGCCCGGAAAGAATCTGTATGCAGCCTGATGATTAGGAGAACATTAGATACCTGAGTGGACCGTTGATAAGATAATCGCCGCGGGGGTTTGTGCCTTGATGCTTGACGCTCGACACCAGAGTTTCATCGTGCTTAAATCGTAATGCGTGTCTGCTGATTCGTATCTCGTATTTCGCTGGTGAAGGCCGGGAGAACACTGATTTACTTCATTGACACTCAAGAATCTGTTGCAGTTAATGATGGTTCTGCCTTTGTGACCCTTCGGCGTTGCTCAGGGCAGGCTTCGCGGTAAAAAGACGAAGGCGAGGCCGACCGTGCCATGCCGGCATCATAGCCGGCCACATCCCTGACGCGATGGCGTAATGGGCTTGGCCATCCCTGTCGGGAGCCATGCTGTGCAATAAATTAGGTATGGTGTCCCCAGATTTACAAGACGAGCACCCCACCAGAACAGAAAAATAGAATGTCCCCTTTTCCCCTCCAACAATTTATTAAGCATATCCACTGTCCCCTATTTCCGCACAGAAAAATACCGGACACCTTTAAGTTCTAACAGCAGGAAACCGCGGCGCCAGCAAGTTGGCTGCCAACTCGCGTGCACTCAAGTCGCAGTTCCCAGAGATCACGTCCTCAACCACCGGCACGCCCGCCTCAAACTGACTGGCTGTTAGCATGTAAAGAGAGCAGGCTACCCTAGCTTTTTTCGGATACGTCATGATGCAGACGGAAAGACCATGTCGGATCGTCAGTGCCCACAATCGAACAACCATGAGCCGTTCCCAAGTCACGCGTTTTCCCTCAGAGGCCTCTATGAATCGTGCAGGCAGTTCATCCAGGAAAGCCTGCCTTATCGAGCTCGTCGCCTCGTTGTGATACCTGATGACTTCCTTTGGAATGGTTGTGACGGAGTTGACCCCGGCACCGCTAACTCCTCCCTTTTCGCTGCTGTCCTCGATGATCTTGTCATCCCGAAGTTTGAATCGCCAGCCACCCCTGACTTTATCGATGGAGAACCCGTCAATGGCTGCAACCGAGTAAAGCAACCAACCCGACACGAGAAGCTTGGCATAGTCATAGGTTCTGTCCTTGAACAGCCACATTTCCTCCTCCTTCAATTCTGAGGTTTTGATTTTGAAAAATTCTCCATAGTCCTTGATGTGCTTGTCAAATCGCTTTTTATCAGGGTAAGAAGGGTCAATAGACACAACAACCGGATCCTCCGGTATACTGGCATCAACAAGGATGTTCTCGAAATGGGCGTCACCGTGGATAGATCCGTCTTTCCGTAGCTTGACCAAAGCGGTTGATGAGCTTCTCTTGGCCATTGCTTCGAGCTTATCGGCAATCACCTTTGGGGAGCATACTCTGATGAACGGAGTCTCTGTGTGTCGCGACTTGAAAATTGCTCTGGCGTTCCGCCCATCACCAAAGTGCTTGACAATGTGCTGGAGCCCACTTAATGCTGAGATAGTCTGCAGAGTCACGCCGCGGGAGGTTTTCAGGGGTTCGCAGTAACGGATGCTTTTCGTGCACGCCTTGAAATGTTCGCCCAAATCCTTTGCCATTTGCGCCGTGAGGTAGAGGGGCAACTGCACCATGTTGCGATGCACGTCTTCTTGCGAGGTGGTGTGCCAGAAGCTGGCTTTGAGATGGCCAATGGCGCGACGAGTTATCGCGCGGACCTCGTAATCGGCAAGTCCTGGGACCGAGGTCAGCAGTTCCTTCAACGATGGCAGCCGAAATCGGCGCATGAAATACCATGAATAGGTACTTGATGACTGCTCGTTTCCCAGATCCTTGTCTCGTGGCGAACTAACCAGCGGCAAGCCCCAGCACCCATCTTTACGGAGTTCATCGAGTTTGGTGACCTGGTACTTGATCTCGTCGTGAGGTCCGCTCTTCAACATTTGCCCATGATGGCATTGGCGGATTGCACGATCGAAATAGCGTTCCCGTTCGTATAGTACAGCATGGGACGCGAATGCACAGATGTTCGTCATGTCCGCAAGAATCCCGATGGATGATTCAACGTCCGCTATGTTTTCCCCGAAAACTACGCCCACCTGAACCACCTGGGCAGAACGCGGAGGGCGAACTGGTTCATCGAACGTCTGGAGCCGTTGTTGGAGCAGCAATGCCACGGCCGTCCTATTCATCGCTGTTGCCCCTCGGTAGAGCGAATCTGCGACACTTGCGGACACGGGTACGGGTTTACCCATCGAAGCGGCACTGGCCCAGCCACTCTTGGACCAAACACGTGCTGAAACGATATGCCGGCAATCTAAACTGAGGTGAAGGACGCCAAGGCTCGGCCAATCATATGAACCTGTCTGGAGGACTTGCCGGAGTGAACCATCAGGACTGAATGACACCGGAAATTCGTTCCGCAACTTGCCAATTACCTGTAGCGGGTCACTGTGTTCAAGCCACGCCTTGAGTTCTCTCCGAGTGAGGTTTGTCAGAGGCGCATAGAAAAGATCGCTCTGAAGATCCACGCCGGCGATCATGTACTTCACACGGGAGCCATTCAACTTTCGCTCGCAACCGAAATTAAGCAGCCACTTACCCAACACGCGGCATAGCTTGCGCGACTGTTTAACCACTTCATCGAGATTGTCCTTCTGCTTAGCGGTCATGAGTATGAATCCTTAACTGTGCTGAAGCCGAGCGAACGCGCGCTGGACAGAGCCCTAAGTGAAGCGTATACGTTCACTGATTCGGCGTTTAGGACCACTCCATTCATCGTGCAAAACATAACATCAGCAAATGGCAAAGCACGCAAAGGGCCGCAAGCGACAGGAGAGACAAAATTTGTACGATGTCCGAGTCCAGCCAACGGACACTTCGAGAGGATAGCAGCGGTTTCGTCAGGAATTGCGATCAAGCCCTGGATGGCTCTAGCCCAATTGTGTATTGGCGTTTCAATTGGGGTGACGGCCATTATGCGTCGGCATAGACGGGAAATTGCATACGCCGCATAGCCCTGCAACCATTGTCTGTCTTTGGAGTTGATCTGACCAATTGACCCGCCCAGCGTCATCACGTTGTATGGGCTTCCGCACGCCGTGTCTTGGTCGTAGTCAGCGTAATCGTCTGCCAACTGAAGGACATACAAGGCAAGTGTAAAGCACCGCTTCGTGGCTGCCAAGCTGGTGGGACGAGCGGTTTGAGCTAAGGCATCGAACGCAGCATAGAACCAACTACAACGATTACGGGTGTGTGCCAATTCCGGTGGCGTTGGGGCCGACATGGCATAGGCGCGATCGGTTTTGGTCCGGTGGTGGTGTATGGTCTTGTCGCAGCGATTTGCGTCGATACCGGTCTTACGTAGGCACTCGGTAAAAAGCGACACCGCACCCGAGTGTAATTCTTGCACTTCAGGGCGAGGGAATCGCGAATAATCGCCGTCGCGCAGAGCATCGTCGGCAATAAGAACGATTCGAGCAGCAACGTGCATCCGCGCGATCTGTTCTGCGAATGGTCGTGAATAGAGTTCACGTGGCAGGAAGAACTCCGGGAAGAATATACCGAAAGCCCGATCTGTGCCGATCAGATGGGAGACGAACGGTTCTGAGTCGGCACTCCAGTTACATGGTACAAGCAATTCGCGACTGACCCAGTTGCGAATTCGACTCTCACGATCACGCATAACATCCTCACACGGCATTTTTCACCTCGTTCACGGGCTGCTTATGCCTTTCACGACGTCCCATGTACCAGAGAAGAGGGAACCCTGCGATGGTTACTCCCATCAGGATCCAGAAAAGCGGATCTTTGGTGTTGATGCCAGCTCCCAGATATGCCATGCCCATGCTCCCACCGATCTGCCCGAAAAGGTTCGCGAGGAAGAATGATCGAAATCGCATACGTGACAACCCAGCGAGGTAGCTTAGCTCGTCATCGGGGAAGAAGGGAAGGAAATATATCACCAGAAGCATGTCCGACCGAGTGCTGACTATTTTTTCGTACTTAGCAATCGTTTTTTGAGGGACGAATCGCTTAGCCAGAGGCACGGCGATTGTTCGAGCCAATATGTACGCCGATACATGGCCGATGAGACGGCCCACATAGTTATAGACCGTTCCCCAAAGCGGGCCAAACAAAAAGCCACCCATGTAGCCCACACTGTAGTGAGAGATCGGCGTAATGATTACCTGGATCGCCTGCAGCACCATGAACGCAACCGGGGCCCAGACGCCAAAGGTTCGAGCAAACTCCTGGAAATCGTCGCGAGTGGAGTAGAAGGAGACAGGAAACGCGATGCTCGCGATGACACCTGCAATCGGTACGATAGTTATGATGAGCCAAAACGCGAGAACTGCTGTGCGAGCACTCCTTTTGACGGCTTCAGACATACGAAACGGTCCTATGCAGAAATTAAAGGTGTCCAGTACATTCTTTCTTAAACCAGACTGTAGCCATGGAAACTCCCATCTGTGCTTACTTCCCATTCTTATTGCTCAGTCAAGGTTGCTGTTTCACATTATGCCTGTCCTTCCAACCCGGAGCAAGCACATTCGGCAAAAACACTGGTCCACATTAAATGGCCAGCCGGGTCATTATCGAGCACATTCTACCTTTCTATCCATACAGGCATTCATAAGTGGGCGAATTTTTCGTATCTCTCTTCGAACTCATTCAAGGTAGGCAAAAATCTGGCATCCCTTTCCCGATAAATCGGGACTCAGCATGTCAAGAATCCCTTCGACTGGCGCTCAGGACAGGCTTCGCTCGGGACAGGCGTTGCTCGGGACGGCGTCTGTGTGAGTCCGTGTTTCAATTCAACGACTCCTCTTCCAGCGTATCAAGGCCCATAATGACATCGTGCATAAGCACCCGTCTTCCGCTTGGTGTGTCGTGGCCTGCATACGTCATTCCTCGCTGCGGATCGTAGTAGGCATACCAGCTATAGCGGGATAACCATTCGTAATCTTCGTCATCGACCTTTGCGTTTTGGCCGTTCCCCAACGGTATCTCTTTCATTATTCTCTCTTATCTCCGCTCAGTCAGCTTGTGTTTCTGCTTGCCCATCATAACTCAAAAAGTACCGGACACCTTTAATTCCTCCCTCGGATTAAAGGGATTTGGATAGTTCTGCTGCAAAGAGAATATATTGGGCATTCCGCCTTTCACATCTTCGACTTCAGTGATCATCTCTGACGACGGCAGTCCGCCTCCAAACTCCGCCGCCCCAAGTCCCTGCGAAGAGATTCGTGCTGCTCACCGCAAGGGCGAGAACATTAGTGTTCGTCAAGCCTTTATTGACCGCAGTCCGGCTTCCGCCGACAGTGCTCGAGGCATCCCTGGCGGTGCTGCGCGAGATCTTTACGGAGTGACGCCTCAGCGCCTGATCCACGTCCCGCGGTCGATGCTCCAGTCGTTGCCGAAGAAGCCGGCCTCGATAACGCCCGCCGCACCGTCGGTGAGCATGGCGGCGCGGAAGGCCACAAGGTCGGGGATTGCGTAGAGGCGATGGAAGACGGAGGTGCGCATCGCAGCGCGCATGCCCTTTGTGCCGGTGGCGGCTACCACGCCCACCTGGCCCTGGTCGCAGTCGGCGCGCGGATACACGAACATCACCGCGATGTCATCGCCCTGGTGACGTGACGTGGGGCCGATGAACGCGCCGTTGCGGACGTCGACGGGCGGGGCGTCGCCGAGCACCTTCGACCACGCGGCGTTCTGGTCATGGTTTCCGTAGAGGATCACATTGCGCGTCAGGTACTGCTTCGGGTCGAACGCGGTGTCGGGGATGACCTCGAAGCGGCCGTTGGCGCGCACCCACCACCGGTCGGCGTCGTAGCGGATCTTGGCCATGAGGAGGGCATCGGTGGCTTCGTCGCCCTGCGTGCCCACCACGACAATGAAGCCGTTCGCGAACGCAGTCTTGAACGGGCCGCCGCGCGCGGGGGTCTTCTCGCTGGCGGGCATCGGCGCGGGCTTGGAGCCGTCGCGGCAGGAGGGGTCGAGGCCCCAGACCACTTTGTCCTCGGAGCCTTGTTCGCGACGGAACCGCAGGTACGGTGTGTCGGCCTTCGGAGTCACAGTGACGGACTGGCCGTCAAGCGTGATGGTGATGTCGGAGATCGCGCCGACCGCGGGCAGTGCGATCGGCGGCACCAGCTCCAGCGTGGTCACGTTAGACGTGGTGCCGGTGATGGTGCGCTTGGCCGCATCCATGGAGACGTCCACGCTCGAGACCTCGAACGGCTTCTCCTGCTGCAGGACGCGCACCCATGCGCTGCGGTGGCTCACCTGCGGCGCCCAGGTGCGGAACCGGACGCGGGTGATGTCCTTGGGTTCGGGCAGCACGTGCCGAAACAGGAATTGTATCTTCGGCGGCCAGTCGTGGGCGCTGCTCCACCAGTGGGGGGAGCCGGGGCGCTCATAGTACTGGAAGTCCGGGTGGCTGATAGCGGCGAGCTGCTTGAACATCTCGCGCGCATAGCTCACGGGCACATCCTCGTCGGCTTCGCCGTGCAAAACGTAAACGCCTTGCTGGAGGTAGTTCTCCTTGACGCTGAGGATGTAGCTCGCGCGGCCCGCGCGCAGGAGCATGGCTTCGGCGGGGTCTTCGGCGGGCGCGGTGCCGGCGGAAGTAGCCCCACTGGGGGTGAAATCGTAGATAAAAGCGGCGGTCGGACCGATCGCCGCGAACTCGTCGGGAAAACGCGCGCCGAGCAGCCACGTGCCGTGACCGCCCATCGAGTGGCCGGTGAGCCAGTTGCGGCGCGGGTCATTCACCAGGTTCGCGCGTGCGTGCGCGACGGCTTCGGTGAAGTCGATGCAGCCCCAGTCTTCCCAGGCGAAGCCGTGCGGTCTTCGGTTGGTGGGGCACACGACGTGCGCTTCCTTCATGGGCGCGAAGTCTTCAGCCACCCCGGTGGCTTCGTTGTTGTTACCGTGCAGGTGGAAGAGGATGCCAGGTATCGGGTCTCCGTCCGCGTTGTTGGCGCTGGAGGGCACGAGGGCGTAGTACTGCACGCTGCCGTCGATTGTGCTGATGCGAGTGACGACGCGCAGATCGGTGGAGGAGACGGTGGCCAAATCCACGCTGAATGTGCCGAGGACCGTGCCGTCGCTCGCGGCGAGCGTCACCTCCGCGGGACGCTTGCTGCCAGCGGCGCCCGCAGTGGAAGAGGTGAAGCGCGCGGGGAGCGAGATCTTCTTCTCGGTGAGCGCGGGCATGACATGGAGGTCGACCCACGCGTCCTTCTCGGGAAGGTCGCTTGCAATACGGATGCGCGCGCCGGAAAGCGGCTGCACGGAGGCGTTCACCACCACCACTCCCACAGGTCCGTCAGTGTCGCGCCCGGCCACGAGCGAAGGCGCGAGGATGTCGCGATCGGAGATGAATGCCGCGGCTGGTGCGGGAACGAGCTTCGCGCCAAGGGGACGTTGGCCGATTGAGAAGAGGAACTCGTTCGTGCCGGCCTTCAGCTTGACGGGGATGCGCACGAAGCCATACGCAAACTCATTGCCTCCGCGCGGGTCGCCGTTCACGAAGACGCTGCGGTGGCCGTAGGCTTCGAGGAGCATCACGCGCTCCGTTGCGCTCTCCACGGTAGCGTAGACCCAGCCGCCGGCGAAGGCGGTGTAGTTGCCGCCCTTGAAGACACCGTTGGCATTGGCGGTGAGGGCGGTCCAGGCGCGCGCCGGCTTGCCGTCGGTGGCGTCCGCCGCGGGGAAGGGCACGGCACCGTCCTTCGGCGTGGCAAAGGTGCCGGCCACCAGCTGGGTCTCCAGCGGGTCACGGCGGATCACGGACACGGGAGTAAATGGCAAGGGCGCGGCAAGTGCGAGGCCGGAGCGGATGACGATCTCGTCTAGCGCAACTTGTTCGTCTTCCTGAATCACGCCGATCTCTGCGGCGGAGGTCCACACCTGCCCGTTCACCTCGCTCAGCGCGACGAGCTTGACGAAGCCGCACTGCTTCGGCTCGAACAGCACGGTCTTCTTGTCCTTGCCGTACGGAAAAAACTCGCCCTTCTTGACCGGCTGACCGAAGTCCTTGCCATCGGCGCTGACATAGATCTCGTAGCCCTCGATCGTGCCGTTGTCGCTCACGTCCTGCTGCGGCAGATAGGTGAGGCCCTTGATTTTGCAGGGCGGATCGAACTGGAGGATGATTTCGTGCGGATGGGCCGGGCTGGCATCCTTCCACTGCGTATGCCAGATCGTGTTCGGGTTGCCGTCCACCGCATTCGCCCCCTTGCCGTCCCCACCGGCGGTGTCTTCGCTATCCACTTTGACGACCCTCAGCGTCAGCTTTTCCACTGCGCGCGCCGCCGGCGCCAACACCGTCACGCCGGACCCGTCGCCAGCTTTGATCCTGGCACGGCCGGAGCCATAGGATCCGATGACAACCGGATATTCTGGTGTGCCCGCATCTTCGGCGGTTAAGAGCAGGTTGCCCGGATAGTCATGGCCGCCCTCAAAGAGGACCTTATCACCCGGGTTCAGGTCTACGGCGTTGGCCCTATCGACCGTCTGCGACGCGGTTTCGACGGAAGTACCTGGACTACTGTCACTGCCTGAAGGGCTCACGTAATATGTTGCGGCCGCAGCGGTACGGTAAGTGGCTGCAGTCCAGCTTGTGCCGTTGTTGGNNGAGAGAAAAAGGCCGCCGCCACAAGTCCCTGCAAAGAGATTTGTGCCGCTCACAGCAAGGGCGTTAACATTAGTGTTCGTCAAGCCGGTATTGACCTTAGTCCAGCTTGTGCCGTTGTTCGTTGAGAGAAAGACACCACCACCACCAGTCCCTGCAAAGAGATTCGTGCCACTCACGGCTAAACTATTTATCATACCACCGTAGGGACCGTTTGTTTGAACCCATTGGGCGTGAGCAACGCCTGCGTGCATCAGTGAAAGAAAGAACAGGACCAGAATAGATCGTACTTTATGCATATGTTTGACTCCTTTCGAATAAAAATTGATAAGGGCAATTTCAGTTAACGTTTCGCCAAGGGAATTAATGGTGTCCGGTACATTTTTCCTCTTAGAAATCTGGGGACCCCTTACTTATTTCTCCCTTTCATTGAGGTCCTTTCGTATGCTACTCTGCGTAGTGCCTACTCCGCCGAACCAGCTGCGAAGGCCGGAAGACCCGCGTTTGGCGGGACGCTACGTAGCACGAGTCTCGCGTATGGTTTTCCAAACAGATGCGTCAATCCTTCGGCTACCCCTTCGACTTTGCTCAGAGCCTGCCCTGAGCCCATTCGGCTACGCTCAGGGTAAACTCTGCCGAACGGGGCTTCGGCTAATTCAGGACGGAATCCGTGAGTTTTAGGGTATCACATTTTAGTCTGTTTGTCATGTATTTTGCCGGAAAATTCAAAGAGCAATATACAGAATACAGGAGACAGAATACAGGAGAGCAGAACTGGATCAAAATCAACGAAATCAGAGAAATCCGTGTTAATCCGTGTTAATCCGTGTCTAAGAATAAAGATTCTCAGGTCATCTGTTAAGAGTTCTTATTTTGTTCGTAAAAGACCATCGTGGGTGAGCCGCCCAACAAGACCGACGCCGATGATGCCGAGGACAACAGCACCGGGGGCAGGGATAACAGGCTAACCACCGGTCTGATAAGTCCTATATCTCCGAATTGCTCAAAGCTCGGTCGTAGATACGCACATCGTGTATAGGGCCATAGTGAAGGTCGAACCAATAAGCGGAGACCCCGCCTGGCGGAAACCCCGGCACGATGAGTTCATGGCCGACAAAAATCCGCCAGCAGGACTGTGGCGCAAAACTTGAGGCGTTCTGTGCGACAATTGGAAAAATCCATGGGTCCTCCCTGGGCTTTAGGATCGAGCGAGGCGAAGCCGCGCGGATTCGGCGCACGTATAAGTTTTTTTTATTTTGTGACAAATAAATAAATTTTAGGCCAAAAAGTGGCGTTTTTGAAGGTGAAAAGGTATTGTGGACAAAATGGGTTGTCACAGTTTGAATTTAGGTGAGCAAGATTAGAAAAGCGTCAAAAAAACGGAAGATATCGTGCGATCCGGTGCAGGTAAAGGTACTCGCCAT
>JAFNGF010000258.1 GCA_017885385.1 Planctomycetota bacterium | reverse complement strand
GCCGGCTACGGCTCGGCGCTCCGCTGAGACGAGTGCCGGTGACGCAGGAAAACCCCCAAATGAATTTGGGGGCTAAACACGTTTAGCCCGGCGATTTATCCGCTGCGTCACCGGCACTCGTCTCAGCGGAGCGCCGAGCCGTAGCCGGCACGGCGACAAGAGATGAGCGACGCGGAACGGGGGACGAGAGATGAGTTTAGCCGTCGCCGGCACGGAGACGCTTGAGCTTATTACGTTTCGCCGGTTTGTAGCAGTTGGATGATCTCGGCCTTTGTCGGAAGCGACTCAATTGAGCCGAATTTCGTACAGGCTAAAGCTCCGGCAGCAGAGGCGAACTTTGCCGCCTCCCTTATATCGCCGCTGACCGCGTAACAGGCAGCCAAAGCACCCGCAAAGGCGTCGCCTCTGCAGGTCTGATCAACCATCTCCACCTCAAAAGCCGGTATATGATCGGCGCCGGTCCTGTCGACCACCATACAGCCGCGCCTGCCCATCGTTATCACCGCACAGCGGACGCCGCGAGCCACCAGGTCCGAGCCTACCAGCTTGGCGGTGTGAACGTTAGCTGTCGCCTGTTCTGTAATCTCAGCGGCCTCGTAAAGATTCGGAATCAAGATGTCAGCCGAGAAATACTCGATAGGCAGTTCGCCGGGCCGCCCTGGCGGCTGTTGTATCGGCTTTGCCGGGTTAAGAATGACCTTTGTGCCGTGCAGCTGAGCACATCGCAGGGCCGTGACAATCGCATCGTGCGGCAGTCGACCGTGAATCAGACAAACGTTAGCCTGCGAAACAGTTTGCTCGGCAGCCTCGATTTCCTGTGGGGTCAAGGCGCTATTGGCGCCGGTGTACGTACAACTGCCGTTTTCGCCCGCAGCGTTGACCAGCGTTACAATCACGCCAGTGTTTTTCGCCTCGGCAGTGTAAACAAGGTCGGTATTCACGCCGAATTCCGCCAGGCCTGCTCTTGCCATCTGGCCGAACGGGTCGCCGCCGACTTTGCTGATAAGGTACACCTCGCAGCCGCACAAGGCAGCCTCGACAGCCTGGCTGGGGCCTGGGCCGGCTACCGTATATGAAAGAGCAGAGCCGCTCAGACTCTGTCCAGGCTGCGGAATTTGGCTGCACCTTATCGCCATATCTATGTAGGTGCCGCCGATGACAACCACCCTGGGCGTTTTTCCTGCCATTTCTATCCTTCATCGCCCGTTGAAAGGCCGCCGTAATTGCGGTTCGTCAGCCCCTGATGAAACCCCGCACCAATTGTCGTCCATCGCCAGGCCCCTGCTTTCGCACGGGTTGGCAAGGCAGGAGTTTAGCCGTCGCCGGTACGGCGACGAACCCCCAACAATTACCCGCCACTAAACAGCGGCCCCTGCCGGCAGAGCCGGCAATCGGTGCGGGCCTAAATATCAGTATATTTGCGCCGCCGCCAAATTCAAACCTAATTTGTTCTGTGTCCAGCAATTTAGGGGCCATCAGACCTGCACCTATTGTCCCCATCCATAGAAATATTTGTAAAAAATCTAACAAACATCTTGACATTATTTTCCAATCAGTGAAAATGCGGCAATATTAAGTGCAAAATAAACAAACACAAGGCAGAAAAAGTGAGCCTATACAATGTTTGTTGCGAAAGAAAAACGTCTGAGCAGCCGTTTTCATCGGCGAGAGTTCCCCCTAAACCCTGGCAGAAAGGCTTTTTACAAACACGGCGGCAACAAGCAAAATACTTGGCGGCTTGCTGTAAGCCCGCAAAGATGCGAATTGGGCTGTTCCGCCAGCGGGTCAGCCCTGAAAACGCCAGATTACCAAATATGGGGGAACCAGAAATGAGAAAAGTACACTCGAACATCTCAAGAGAAACACGCCGGGCCAAGAATCTCTGTAGAGGCCAAATGGATTTGCTGCGAAGCAGGCTGAACCTGCTCAGCGGAAAAGACAGGCTGCTGCTGACGATGTACCTGGAAAAGGGCAGCAGTTTTCGCCAGCTGGCTCGCTTGACCGGCGTCAGCGACACTATTATCGCTCGAAGAATCTACAATCTGATCGGGTGGCTCACAGACGGCCGATACGTAGCCTGCCTGAGAAACCGCAGCAGATTTACCGACCAAGAGCTGGCGCTGGCCAAAGACCGTTTCCTGATGGGCCTATCGGTAAGAAAAATCGCCCAGAAGTATCAGTCAACCGACTATTGTGTTCACAAGACTCTCAAACACATCCAGCAGATTGTCGGGACTATTAGGCAGGATGCTGCGCGGAACGCGGGGCTTAATACCGTACAAACTGGATATATTTAGCCCCAGGTTTTACCGGGGCTTTGTAAAGGAGAACGTTTATGCCCACGTACACCCTTTCCAGGACGCTGCACTGGCAGGGCCAAATCAGCGAGAAGGCCGCCCAGGTATGCAGGATGTTCGGCCTGACAGCGGATAGGCTCGCAGAAAGAAGCGTCCGCCACAACTGCCAGGTGGAAATCAACGATGGTGACATCGTGTACATCACAGGGCCCTCAGGAGCCGGTAAGAGCATCGTTTTGAACGAGCTGGCCAAATCCGTGCCCGCGCAGGATATGGTCAGCCTCGATCAAATAGAGCTGGCCGACTCCGCCGACCTTCCTTCGCCCGCCGAAGCGGGCTACGCGAAGGCGGGAGCGGCTGCCCCGCGGCCAGCGGAGCTCGTGGCTAAGCCACAAGCTGCGAAGGCTGGACCGGCTGAAAAAACTCTGATCGACTATGTTGACGGCGACTTCGTGACCAGTCTGCGGATTCTCAGCACAGCCGGACTCGGCGATGTCTTCTGCATTCTCAGCCGGCCGGCAAATCTGAGCGACGGCCAAAAGTACCGCTTCCGCCTGGCAATGGCTTTAGCGACGGGCAAAAAGTTTGTCTTCGCCGACGAATTCTGCTCGAATCTCGACCGTATTACAGCGGCGGTGATTTCGTACAACGTGCACAAGTTTGCCAAGCGCAACGGCGTGACATTCATCCTGGCCTCCAGTCACAAGGACATTCTGCTGGACTTGGCACCCGACGTCTTGATCGTTAAGGAATTGTGCGGCCCAACACAGGTCATTTATAAGGGCAGAAACCCCGCGTGAAACGTGAGGCTAAATATATTTTTGTATTTAGCCCCCCAATTTATTGGGGGGTTCAAAACTGAATATGTATGGAAAACTGCTCGGTCTGTAAAAAGTTGCAGGTTGTCCCCGGTGACATCGAGGACTACAAGGCCCTCGGCGACTACCATTACCGCCAGACGAGCCTGGGGCCGTTCATGGCGATTTTCGCCCTAAGGCCCACCGGCGGGCTGCTCGCAGCATCGGGCATAAAAACAGTCGGCGTCATAGTTTATAGAATGCCCAGTCCGGCGCTCGAGCTGCGAAACATCGCTACGGGCGGCCTATTTACAGGCTTTGACAGGGCAACGCAACTGGCCCTTGTAAACAAAAACATTCGCTGCATCAGCAGGGTGATTGTCGATCCGAGATTTCGCTCTCTGGGCCTGGCGAAGCGCCTCGTGCGCGAAACGATGCCCAAGGTCAATGCGCCCATCATCGAGGCACTGGCGGTAATGGGTCTGGTTAATCCGTTTTTTGAAAAAGCCGGTATGAAGCCGTATACCGCGCCGCTGCCTGCGCGCTGCGCCGAGCTTATCGAGGCGCTCAGTCTGGTCGGCATCGAGCAGCATCAACTAATCGACCCTGCTTACGTGCACGGGCGAGTTTGTGAGCTTACCTGGCCGAAAGCCGATTTTATTGAAGGCCGAATCCGGCGATTTCTGCAAAGCTACGGCAGACGTCGTGACATGGCACCCGGCCTGGAAAGGACAAGATACGTGCTCAGTAAACTTACCGACAGGCCGGTGTATTACATCTGGTTCAACCCGGAAAGAACCGCCAGTGAAACTGGCGGCTAAATATTTAGCCCCGATGTACATCGGGGTTTGTATCCCTTGACGAGAAATAAATGACAAACGAGATTCAATCCATCGCCATTGATAAATTTGTGCCGCATCCGGGCAATCCCAACCGGATGAGTAAGGCGAATTTTGCCAAGCTGTTTCGCAACATCGAGCGGACCGGGCGATACGAGCCTCTGGTGGTTCGCCCATGTCCCGCCGATCAAGTCGAGGGCAGGCCGGGCTACTTTCAAATAATCAACGGCCACCACCGTTGGCAGGCCCTTTCGGAGCTGGGCTACGAAGCCGCCGACGCGGTCGTGTGGGACGTCGACGATGAGCAGGTCAACATTCTGCTGGCGACGCTCAATCGCCTGGGCGGAGCCGACATCCTGGAGAAAAAGTTGGCGCTGCTTAAAAAGCTCGGCGAACAGATGCCGATAAAAGACCTGGCAAAACTTCTGCCGCAAACGGCAAAACAGATCGAACGCCTGACCAGCTTGAAGATGCCCACCGCCCCATCCGATGCGAAGGTCTTTGCCTCGGCGATGGTGTTTTTCCTGACCGCCGAGCAACTGCCCATTGTCGAGGATGCCCTATTTTTGGCCGCGTTAAATTCCGGTCAGAGCCGCGACCGTAAGGCAGCGGCAGCTAAGGCAGCCGCCCTTACCGAAATCGCGATGGTCTTCCTTGAACGTGGGCCAAGTAAATTCGGCGGGGGCTAAATATATCCGCTATTTAGCCCCACGTTTTACGTG
>JAFNGF010000257.1 GCA_017885385.1 Planctomycetota bacterium | reverse complement strand
TACAACTGCTGGTGACCAAAGGCGCCGACGTCAATATGAAGAATCCGAGCGGCCAGACAGCCTTATCAATGGCGAAAATGCAGCGGAACAATGAAATCGTCGAGCTGTTACGTAAGCACGGGGCTAAAGAATAAGTGACCCGTCGCGGACGGCCCTGGAAAAGGTAATAATTGGCAACCCGCAACAACCGATTATGACTGAAAGACTCCTCATAACCAATTGCAGATTGTTTGACCAGGCGGACAGCAGGCAAACAACATCCGTTCTCATCGAAGACGGCATTATCGGCAGGGTCGGCCAAATTGATTCCGCCGCCCGATGCGATAATATTCTCGATGCCAAGGGCCGGACAATTGCTCCGGGCTTCATAGACGTCCACATTCAAGGTGCAGGCGGCGCCGATATATTGGATGCGACCCCCGAGGCACTGAAGACCATATCACAAACCTGTGCACGCTTCGGCGCCACAAGTTTTCTTGCCACGACCGTATTCACTCCGGACCAGGAAAATAAACATTTGGCTGTTGCCGCCGACTATGTGGGTCGTGACCTGGCGGGAGCCAATCTGCTCGGCATTCACTTAGAGGGTCCGTTTATCTCACCCCAGAAAAAGGGAATGATCTTGCCCGAATGTATATCCGCCCCGTCCTTGCAGCTTCTTGAGAAAATTCAGAATCTCGCCAATGGTCGGCTCAAGATGATGACCATTGCGCCGGAGCTGCCGGGCAGCATCCCAATAATCGAGCGCCTGGTGAGCTCGGGGGTCGTAGCTTCTTTCGGCCATTCCAACGCGACATACGAACAAACGCTCGCCGGCTTCGATGCAGGGATTTCACACGTGACACATCTATTTAACGCGATGCCCCCGCTGCACCACCGCTCGCCGGGACCCCTGATTGCCATCTTCCAGGCAGAAAGCGTAACTGCTCAGCTCATCTGCGACGGNNGTTCACATACATCCCTCTGTCCTAAAACTTGCTTTTAGACTTCTTGGCCCGCAGCGCGTTATACCAATTACCGACGGCATGCGGGCGATCGGCCTACCCGACGGCAAATATTTCTACAACGGTATCGAATACGAAGCACGAGATGGAACGGCCAGGTACAAAGACGGCACGCTGATCGGCACGGCTCTTGGCCTGAGTCAACTGCTGCAAAGACTCATAACCTTCACCGGCTGCCCGCCGGATGTCGCAATCAAGACCGTGACGGAAAACCCAGCCAGACTATTAGGCATTGAAAAAAGAAAGGGCTTTATTGCGCCCGGGAAAGATGCCGACCTTATCCTGCTCGATCGCGATTATTCAGTCAAAACAACCATCGTAGGCGGTAAAGTCGTTTACCGACAGTGATAGGCGATGGCATCATCTTAAAAACGGGTAGAATAGGCTGGATGGGGAATAGTGGAAATAAATAAAATGGGAGAGCTTGGTTAGCTCTCCCTTTGTTTATGTGGCTCTTTCCTTCTAATTCTTAGCTCTTAGGTTCCTTTGCCCAAATCTCGATCTGACTTGTGCGCAAAGCTTAGCAAGACGGGCAATCTTACAGAGCCACGCTTTTCAATCCATTACTGTACATCGGCAGACACTGCTGGAAATCTTGAATTTTTTCTCGCCTGGGCCGGCGCTTGCCACGGGGACCCTCGACTCAGTCGCGCCTGCGCGTTTCACGGCACCCTGGGCGGGCCTCGCAATGACAACTGGCACCGCGTTACGCGTTGAGAATGGGGCGCGGCAACGCCAAAGGTGGTTGCCACAAAATCTGGTCAGATAATAGTCCTCCACTACTGCATTCTTGCTCTGGCTTTATTCAGCGGGCGCGGTATGATTGCCAATGCAAAAGACCTATGGACGTCATATTGTATTCTATCGCTGGCCCACTTTTTGTAATCTCTCTGATAGCTCATCTTTATGTCAAGCTCCGGCTGCGACCCAAAGGCGACTCGGACCTGGATGACTATTACTACGAATTCGAGGATCGGCATCCTGGTTATGCAAGATACTTGAGATGGTCGAGAATTACCTTTGCTGCTGCTGTTATCGCCATGCTCCTGCTGTTTATCGCCGCGGTACTTTGAAGGCACGGCCGCTGCCCAATTGGCGATTATCCTGCCGAAAAGGTAGTTGAATTAGCACCGGCCCGAATATAAGATTGCTCATCATGAGAGAAACATCTTTCCGTAGGACATCAGGAGCTCAGACAATGAGTTGATGCGTATGACCTTGAAGGTGCTTGGAATCTCGACAAGCCCGAGGCTGAAGGGCAATAGTGACCTGCTTCTGCGTGAGGCTCTGACCGGGGCCGAGTCAGCGGGTGCACGGGCTGAATATCTGCGCATAGCCGACTTGAACATCGCGCCGTGCATAGAGTGCAATTCCTGCTACGACACCGGCAGATGCCGGGTTCAAGATGACTATCAGCAGGTTTTACAGAAAATGCTTGATGCGGATCGGCTTATTTTCGCCACGCCGGTATTTTTTGCGACGGTCTGTACCCAGGCAAAGATGCTGATCGACCGCGGCCAGTGTCTCTGGGCGAATAAGTATGTCTTGAAAAAGCCTCTGTTTGAATACGGTCCGCGCGACCGCAGAGCTTTGGTTATCGCCGTAGGTGGTTCAAAGAGCAAAAAACAGTTTGACAGCATCCGATTGACTATGAGATCCTATTTTGACGCCCTGGATGTAAAATACGTCGCCAGTCTATTCGTCAACCGGGTTGACGTCCGCGGCGCGATCAAAAAACATCCCTCTGCCCTTCAGGAAGCCTTCCGCCTGGGCAAAGAGTTGGTCAGCGTTGAGACCCCGCTCGATAAGTCGGTCGATGTAGAGCTAATCTGACGGCCCCGCCGCTGGCCTTTCCTCCTGCGGCTTTCGATATTATGCCAGTTTGTCGCTGTTCTTGGCGACCTTGGCAATTGCTTCCACGATTTCGTCCATGTCTTTCCTGGGACTTAGCAAGATTATCTTACTATCCATCGAAAGCATTTCTTTTTTGCTGGGCGTGACATTATCCATAACCGGCAGGTGCGATAAGGACTCTCTGTACTTTTCGAGCCGGGCCTTGGAGAACGCCGCCTGGAATGCATGTGAATTCAGGTGCTCTTGCAACATGCCTTCTTTATGACAGCCTTTCCCGTATCGTCTCGGTCCGCCCGAAATGGGGATGCCCTCAGCACGCACAGCCTCTGCAAACCTCGATGCAGAAACATTGTTGAAGCACTCTTTATCGTAGTCCAGCTCAAACTCGACGTAGGTTATTCTGGTGTTATCGCAGTATCGTTTTCTGGATTTTAGACCTAGAATTTCCGTTAATTTCTCTTCCAGGTACTTCCCATTTTCTTGACGAGTTTTATCTTGTTTCTTAAAGCGCCCATACTGCTCCGTCAGAACGGCAGCCTGAAACTCGGTCATCCGGTGATTGGAACCGGGGTAAGGATAACCGCCCTTAATCTTGCGAGGGTCTCTGCCGTTATTTACAAAGGCTGCGCATCTACGCATGATATCTTCGTCGCCTCCAAGAATTGCCCCCCCTTCGCCGCAAACCAGAGATTTCCACTCTTGAAAGCTGATACAGCCGGTGACGCCGAATGTTCCGAGCTTTTTGCCGTTCACCTCGGCGGACACAGATTGGCACGCATCTTCCACAACCGGAATGTTATGCTTGTTGGCGACGGCCATGATTTTCTCTATATCTGCCGGAAAGCCAGCCAGATGGACGGGCAGAATTACCTTGGTGTGCTCGGTTATGGCATCTTCTATGAGGTCGGCATTTATTGAGCCGGTGTCCGGGTCAATATCCACATACACCGGCAGCGAGTGCGCGTTGCAGATAACGTTGATAGTGGCGATAAATGTGTTGGGCGTGGTAATAACCTCATCGCCCGGTCCGACGCCAAGCACATGCAGCGAAGCGCTAAGCGCCGTAGTGCCTCCGTTTGACAGGACACTGTATGTCGCGCCCATCGCCTTGGCGAGTTCTTTCTCGAAATCGTAAACAACGTTGCCTTTCAGGCAGCACCAGTTTCGGCTGCGAAGCGCTTTTAGCAGGGCTTTCTCTTCGTTCTCGTCGAAAATAGGCCAGGTCGAAGAAAACGGCTTGCTTCGGACGGGCGTGCCGCCAAGAATGGCGAGCTTCTCGGCTTTTTGGCCTACGCCGGCAAAGAGAGAGCCGGTCCCTGTAGCAGCTAAGGCCGCGCCGGCCAATTTCGCCGAAGTCTCTTTTATAAACGACCGCCGGGTCAATGAAGACTTTTTCATAAGGCACCTCCGCGCCAAATTTTAACACGAATAGGGTTTAGCCAACTATTACGCACTGTGCTATTGCCGAACGTTGTCGTGTATCTTTTGGTATATAAATCTGGATTTCGTTTCACTGCCAAAAAAGCCGATACGGATGGAAAGCTTGGTGGTGTTTTCTGTGGTTGCCTTGAGATTTATCGTGACCTTCTGATCCGCTGCGTCGCGCGCGATGATCTCTGCCGAGAGCACATCTTTGGATTGCCTGGTGACGCACAGCTCAAGCTCGTCAAGGGCCTTGAGCGTAGCTTTGTAGACAGTCTGGAGGTTTGCTGCCTCGACCGCTTCCAGGTCGCCTTTGAGGTAGGCCACTGTTCCGGCTGCTCCAACTCCAACTGCAGCAACCATACAACCTCCGGCGGATATGGCTGCGCCGGCAAATAAGGCGATTAAGAAAACGTTTCCCTTTGGCATGGCAACTTTCCTTTCTTTTGCGCAATTCACCGCCCGGTTCGGCTGCAAACTATATCACCGCAAAACCTCACATAGCCGAATCGTTAGCGCGCTCTAGATTACTTCGACACCCGTAAAAAGGCAACTAAAAAAGCAGGGGTAGAACTACTGCCCGGGTCAATTTCGATGCCGGTCTTTTACCCAAGGTTGAAATGCAGCAGAAAAAAAGACTGATGATCCGCATCGTCATCAGTCTTCGCCTTTTTATTGCCCCGTGTGCTCAGCCGTCACAGATCGTCTGCGACCAGCTTTGCTAAAGACGAAAGGCCATGCCAATCAGCTACTCGAACGCAATACCCAGGCCGATACGCGCATGTGTGAGTATGTCGTTACGCTCAACTCTTACTACTCGGCCCTTTTTGATACGGGCAAATTGTCCTTTCTCGTTGGCCAAATCCGTGGTCCGGGGAAAATTCAGCTCGACAACATTGCCCGTGTGGACCGGCGTGGTCATAGGAACCGTGACGAAAACCCCGACTCTGCTGATGTTGGAGCTTCGGCCATTGAAAAACCTATTGGCCTGCGGTACCCAGACGCTGACCGGCCAGCAAAGATTTGTCCGAATGCACTTGCGCTGTTCCGTTAAAACATCCATAGCCTAAATCTCCCTTAAAAACGACTCCATTGATACAAACGTAGTCGGCTATGTTAGTCTGGGCAGATTAGTACATTTAGGTAAAGCGGTCGCATTTGCAGGTTTTTTTTTATGCCGGATTGTATGTCATCATCTTTTGGTTTTTTTATCGGTCCTTCTTGAGGTTTACAGCCAGCCGAAATTGCGGCGAGCAATTAGGGAAGTTGCCTTGCGATTCCTGGTGCGTTGGTGTATGCTCGTGGCGCTGATGGATACAAAAGTCACAAAGCTGGACTGCCTCAAAGCTGAGATAGCAAAGATTAAGGAAGCTGCGGCGCTGGTCGATGCGGGCGGACTTGTTGCGTTTCCCACTGAAACCGTGTACGGAATTGCATGCAGAGTAAAGGATGATTCGCTGGCCAAGCTCGATAACCTCAAAGGAAGGACGCCCGACAAGCGGTACACGCTGCACATCGGTCAAACAAGTGAGATTACGAAGTATGTGCCCACGATTACGCTCAAAGCGCGAAAGCTGATGACAAATGCCTGGCCCGGTCCCTTGACCCTGGTTTTTGAGCTGGGCCAACAGGACTTAGAGAAGCAGCAGCACAATCTGCACAGGCAGGTCTTCGAGAGCCTATACAAAGATGGTTCTATAGGCATCCGCTGCCCGGATAGTCCCATAGCTTCAATATTACTGCGGCTGACGCACCACCCCGTAGTGGCGCCGAGCGCGAACATAACAGGGCAAGAGCCGGCTACGGAGCCGGAACAGGTTCTCGCCCAGTTTTCAGGGCAGATCGACCTGCTGCTGGATGCCGGGCCCTGCAAGTACAAAAAGAGCAGTACGGTCGCAAAGGTGGGCAAGACAGAAGTGACGATATTAAGAGAAGGTGTGTATTCCCAAGCCGAGCTGGAAGCACTATCGACCGTCTCATTTCTGTTTGTTTGCACCGGCAACACCTGCAGAAGCCCGATGGCAGAAGGAATGTTTCGCAAATACCTGGCTGAAAAACTACGATGCGAAGTTGACCAGCTCGACAGAATGGGTTATAAAGTGTCTTCTGTCGGTGTTATGAATATGTGTGCTGCGCCGGCAAGCACCGAAGCAGTAACAGCCTGCGAAGTCCGAGGCATTGATATAAAAGCCCACAAAAGCAATATATTGTCGCCGCAGCTTATCGAAGAAAGCGATTTTATATTTGCGATGGAGCAAATCCACTGTGACAGGGTTAAGGCTATCAGGCCCGAAGCAGCAAATAAATGTACGTTGTTGGCGGAAATTGAAGAAATCCCTGATCCGATGGGTCGGTCGCAAGAGTTTTTCAGACGTTGCGCAGATTCGATAGAGATGGCGGTTAGGAGAAGAGTTGACGAGCTGGTGATATGAAGGTAGCAGTAGGAAGCGATCATCGCGGTTTCGAAGCGAAACAACTAATCAAGGCTGTAGTCAGCGAGCTGGGCCACGATTGTATTGACTTTGGCACCGGTGACAATAACCCGGTTGACTACCCCGACTTTGCTTATGCGGTGGCAACAGCGGTGTCCAGAAAAGAAGCCGACAGGGGTATTCTGGTCTGTGCAACCGGGCTGGGAATGAGCATAGCCGCAAATAAAATAAAGAGAATCAGAGCTGCTTTGTGTCATGACGAGCTGAGCGCTCAGATCTCACGCGACCACAACGACGCAAACGTTCTTTGTGTCTCGGGCGACCAAATCGGTCAGGTATTGCTGCGAAAAATGGTGGAAGTCTGGCTCACCACCAAGTTTAGCGGAGGCAGACACCAAAGAAGAGTAAAGAAAATAGCAGCTATTGAAGAAGGTCGGGACCCAAGAGAAACCAGATACGATAAATAATCATCTATTATCAGCGGCCTCCGACCGCCGGCTGTGAGCTCTAATCGTTCCTCGTAACCATTCACAGTGATAAATCAGTGTTCTTATGTCATTGCGAGGCCTTTAGGCCGAAGCAATCTTAAGGTCTCGTAGTGCTGAGATTGCCGCGCTCGGCTCTGCCTCGCTCGCAATGACAAAGAATGGCCAGAATTCCAGATGCTACCCTGTGAACGGTTACCTTTTTTGCTTAGTCGTCGCCGTGCCGACGACTGCTAAACACGTACACCCGCCAAAATATCCCAATTCCGTTTGCACATCGTTTTTGCAGATTTCCTTTCTGTGTGCCAGACCCAGTTTTATGTGAGCCGGTCCTATAAAAGCTCAAGCTTTTCGATTATTTTTGCCGATGTTTTGGATAGTCGCCCTGGCTCTTTTCGGCGCTGAGCGACTCCGTGCCTGGGCGGCTCAGCGTGAGACAACGTGATCGGCGATATCAAAAATTTCTGGATGAAGAAAGGGGTCAAAAATGAAAGACAAAAGCACACTCGATATAAGAGGACCGGCTGCCAGAGTTGCGTCGGGCGCACTAGTGATTTCAGCAAGCCTGATTTTAGCCGGCTGTGGCAAGCAACTATCCAGGATCGAACCGAACCAGCTCAGATTGCAGGCTGTGGTCGCACCCAACGCTCATCAAATAGGTTGTATCGCCCCCCGTATAGGGCAGAATCAGCAACCGCTACCCAGCGAAAACATGGCCATTGGGAACAATGCGCGCCTGGTAGCTGCGGATATGGCTGCGGTCGCCGATGCACAGATGAAAATGCAACAGACGCTTCAGACAAACGTCCAGAATTTGACTAACACACTGCCGATACTTGACCAACATCAACGAAACCTGCACGTCGAAATCCGAGACGTTCAGAGCAGCACGCAAGCGGCGGCCGGCCTTTAGGCCTGGCCTGATTCCACAGCAGGAATCTCAATCTTGAGATGATCTTGCAATGCCCTTCTGAGGCTTCTTGCCATGTCTGGAAACTCTTTAATGACGTTTTTGGTTTGCTTCGGATCGTTCCTTAAATTGTAAAGGCAGGGACCCTTACCGTGGTCTTTGCCGGCTATATTCTGGAAATAGTGCCAATCCGAATTGTGGACGGCACCAAATCTTTGAAAAACCGTATAAACATTGTCGTTTATTACGGGAACTTCGCCAGTGACCAGCTTCCACATATTCCGGCCATCCATATTCTTATGGTCTTCAACGCCGAGCAGCGCCAGGAAAGTGGGCATAAAGTCGACAGCGCTAACCAGCCCATCGACGCGTTTGCCTGCAAACTTCGTATCGGGATGCCTTACAATCAAAGGAATATGGGTGACACAGGCGTTAAGAAGACCGGGCGTTTTCTGCACACAACCTTCTTCGCCGAGGTGAGTGCCGTGGTCAGTAGAGAACACGATGACGGTGTCGTCCAGCAAGCCCATCTGTTCAACGCTTTTTAGCAGTTGGCCGATACAATAATCACTGAACGTCACTTCCGCCGCATAAAGGTCTCTGATTACAGGCAGGTCGTCAGGCCGTATGTCGGCATTTCTTACTCCGTAGCCGAATAAGTATCTCCGGTAAGGGTATTCGGCTCGATACATTTTCTGGAATCTCGGCGGCGCGTCCCACGGCTCGTGAGGGTCGAACATGTCAATCCAGAGCATAAACGGCTTATCATTTATATTCTGCTCAAGCCAGTCCATAGCTGCCTTACACGACGTGGCACAAAAATAGTCCTCCTCGCCTTTTCTATGCTGTGTGTTCATCAGGTACTGGCGCATGTTTTGGTCATAGCGCTCGTTCCACAGGTGGGCGGGCATGTGTTTTCTGGGGTCGAAGTTTTCTTTTGGGCCGCTTTTCCACCTATCGGTCTCCTGCCCGCGGACCCACTGCCAGGAATCAAAACCGCGATGAAAATTG
Organism: Planctomycetota bacterium; assembly: GCA_017885385.1. GTDB lineage: Bacteria > Planctomycetota > Phycisphaerae > Sedimentisphaerales > Anaerobacaceae > JAFNGF01. The sequence continues at coordinate 4,797 of JAFNGF010000257.1, read as the reverse complement.
TAGTCGGGCTTAAAATAATGATACGTATCGACGATGAAGCCGGTTGTAAAACCGCACTTGCTGAGAACTTCGGCAAAAGTAACATCACCGGCAGCAAGGGGCTGCCACTTAGCTTCAGGAAGGACGCTCTTTCCGGTATGGTACACTCTTCGGCAGGGAATAGTAGGCAGCCCTTCGGCAGAAGCGTCGGCAAAAAGCACACTCCGCCTGGCCAGCTCATCAAGGTACGGAGTCTTTACGCGGGTGCTGCCGTAGCAGCCAAGATGGTCGGCCCTGAAGGTGTCGGCAATTATCACAATCAGGTTAAGTTTATCTTTCTTGGGGCCTTTTGATACAGGCTTTACAGCAGGAGTCAGGCTTCCGCTCCATATAGGCATTTCTGATTCCTGATGCTCCGGCTGTTTCTTGTTAGCTGTGCAGCCGGCCAAGCCCATTGCGCCTACCGCCGCCACTGTCCCGATGAAGTCTCGTCTGGTAAGCAGCTTCTTGTCTTTGTTCGACGCCAGGTGAGATTTTTGTCCTTCCGAGGTCTTTTTCTCAGCCAACATAGTCGATCTCCTTTCCAAAGACTTTACAACAATACGTCTTGACGGTTGGGAAGGTTGTGGCCTCGATTGTACCCTCGGCATGGTTGGCGGGCGAGAAGAAATCCTGGGTGCAGGCCTTTTTTGTATTAGAATTTGGCAAGGCGCTCACGCTTAACTAACGGCGTGGCAATAGGTTAGCGGCATACGACTTTGATTTGGCCGAAACAGCTTTAGCCACGGCGCTTATCCGAACTGCGATTGCGCGTTGCCTCCTGCGATTATTCACACAATTACTGCCCATTGAGCGCAGTTTCTTATATCGGCTTTCCAGCAGATTCTCGATCTTTGTACGTTTGAGGTCTGCCAGGGTCTTGCCAATAAACCCCTCGATGTTATAGATCGTATCATGAACGTTGCGATGTGCCCCGCCGAGCGGTTCCGGAATGATCGCATCGATCAGCTCCAGCTTGTAAAGGTCTTTGCTGCTCAGCTTAAGGGCCTGGGCGGCGTCGGCAGCCTGTGAGCCATCGCGCCAAAGAATCGCCGCACAGCCCTCAGGCGATATGACCGAATAGTATGCAAATTCCAGCATTGCCAGCCTGTCGCCTACGCCTATGCCCAGCGCACCGCCTGAGCCGCCCTCGCCGATGCAGATGCAGATTATCGGCACCTTCAGGCGTGACATCTCGGTGAGATTCACTGCTATCGCCCGAGCCTGTCCCCGTTCTTCAGCGCCGATTCCCGGATAGGCTCCGGGCGTATCAATTAGTGTGACGACGGGAATGCCATACTTTTCAGCAAATTTCATCTTGGCGATTGCCTTGCGGTAACCCTCTGGATTAGGGCAGCCGAAATTGCAGGCTACTTTTTCCTTTGTAGTTCTACCCTTATTCTGGCCGACAATCAGCACCTTATTCCTGGCTACCTGACCAAGCCCGGCTATAATCGCGCGGTCATCGCCGAAGCACCTATCGCCGTGCAGCTCATGAAAATCCTTTACCATTAGCTCGAGGTAATCCGCCAGCACAGGTCTTTTGGGATGACGCGCGACCTGGACGGTCTGCCAGGCGGTCAGATTTGAATAAACCCTCTTTAGCTCGGCGACCTGCTCCCGCTGAAGCTGGCGAATCTCAGCCGAGTAGTCGATGCCTTTGACGGAGCTGAGCCTGCGCAGCTCATTCACCTGACGGTCGAGGTCAGCTACCCGCTGTTCAAAATCCAAATAATCACCGGCAGTTATTCGATTTTCGGTATCCGGCATATTTGTTGTCGACTAACTAATGCAACTGCCCACAGACAAGAAACTCATCGGCTTGACAAGCACAAGATGCACACAAAAAGCCGCCCACACCAAGTGCGGGACGCTATTTTTCCGCCCATAACCCTGGGCTCTTTTCTATTAAGCGTAAAATGTTACCACTTTGCCGGTGCAAAGCAAAGAAAAAAATTGACATCCAGACCGCCCTGCTATACCCTTAGATAGAGCCATTTTGCACTCATACTCATAAGGTCTTTGCTTTGAAGGATTTAAGGCAAATAACCGTCATAGGGCTGGGCCTGCTGGGAGGTTCGGTAGCACTGGCGATTTCGCGCCGCCTGCCCGCTGTTAAAGTGGTAGGCTACACGCACCGTGCCTCTACCCGCCGGCGGGCAAGACGGCTGGCGGCGGCGAACAAAATCGTGGACGACATCCGCCGGAGCGTCGCAGATGCAGACTTAGTTATCGTGGCAACGCCGATAGGTACGTTTGAGCAAATCTTCGGTGAAATCGCCGATGCGCTGCCGCCCGGCAGTATCGTCACCGACATCGGCTCAACGAAGGTGCTGCCCCACCGCTGGGCAAACAAGATGCTGCCCAAAACAGTGCACTATGTCGGCTCTCACCCCGTTGCCGGCTCGGAACAGCGGGGCATCGAATTCGCCAGACCCGACCTATTCGATGGAGCTACCTGCATTTTGACGACGACCAGGGAGACTAACCGCCAGGCGGTGCAAACACTTAAGAGGTTCTGGACAGAGCTGGGTTGCCTGGTGAAGATTATGTCGCCGGCTGAGCACGACAGAATCCTGGCAAATATAAGTCATCTGCCGCACGTAACAGCGGTAGCACTGGTAAATGCTAACAAAAGCGAAGAGTTGAAATTAGCCGGCAAGGGATTCTTAGATACCTCCCGTATAGCCTCGGGACCGCCTAACATTTGGGCTGACGTGCTGCTTACAAACGCCGGCAACACCACCAGGAGTATTGACAAAATCATCGCCGAACTATCAAAACTAAAGAATGCCATCAAAAACCAGAATAAAGCACAAATAGAAAAACTGCTGGAAGCAGCAAGAGATAAGCGCAGCTCGCTGCTAAACCACAAGGTAAGAAGGAAGGAGTTGATGTTGTGAAGCAATGGCGTTTTGAAGTTTTTAGCCGCCCAGACTTTTCAGATGTGCACGGCAGCAGTGTATTAGAAGACATCAAGGAGCTGGGCATAAGTTCGGTGGAAGCAGTTCAATCAGCTAAAGTCTTTCTAATTGAAGCTGAGTTCGACCAAAGCTTTGCCGAGCGGCTGGCAAAGGAAGTACTGAGCGACCAAGTTTGTGAGCAGTACTACATCGGCAGAAGCGGCCCGCCGGCCGGCCTGGCAAAGGCAACCCTGATCGAGGTGCACCTGAAAAGCGGCGTCACCGACCCCGTAGCCGAATCGGTGATGACGGCAATTGCCGATATGGGCGTAAGAGCCAACAACGTTCGCACCGCACGAAAATACCTCCTGCTCGGTGATATTACCCCGGGCCAGACCGATACGATTGCAAAAAAAATCCTGGCAAACGACTGCATTGAAGTAGTGCTGGTCGGCAACGAATCCGAGCCGCCCAGCCCGCACCTAAAACCCTACGAGCTGCAGATAGTACACTGGCCAATCCGCAGCCTTGACGACAAAGGGCTGATCGCCCTGAGCAAAGAAAAGGACTTGTTCCTGAACCTGGTCGAGATGCAGACCATCCAGAAATACTACCAGAAGCTTGGCCAAGAACCTACCGATGTGGAGCTGGAAGCCATCGCCCAGACCTGGAGCGAACACTGCGTCCATAAGACGCTCAAAAGCGCAGTGGATATGTCAATCAACGGCAAGCAAATACATTTTGATAACCTGCTGAAAGAGACCGTTTTCAAGGCAACCAAGGAGCTGAATAAGCCGTGGTGCATATCGGTTTTTGTCGATAATTCCGGCGTCGTTGAATTCGACGAGGACTCGGCGGTCTGCTTTAAGGTTGAGACGCACAACCATCCCTCGGCGCTCGACCCTTACGGCGGCTCAGCTACCGGCATCGGCGGCGTGATCCGCGACCCGATGGCGACCGGACTCGGGGCAAAGCCAATCGCCAACACAGACATATTCTGCTTCGGGCCGCCCGACAAAAAACTCCAGGAAATCCCCAAAGGAGTTTTGCATCCCAGAAGAATTATGAAAGGTGTGGTCGCAGGCGTGCGGGACTACGGCAATAGAATGGGAATACCAACGGTCAACGGCGCAATCTACTTTGACGACAGGTACTTGGGCAACCCGCTGGTCTACTGCGGCAACATCGGCTTGATTGACAAAAAGAAATGCTTCGGCAATGCGCAGCCTGGTAATCTTGTGGTCGTGGTCGGCGGTCGAACCGGCAGAGACGGCATACACGGGGCGACATTTTCCAGCGGACAAATGACCCACGAGCACGAGACTATCTTTTCGCACGCGGTGCAAATCGGCAACCCAATAACCGAAAAGAAGGTGCTGGACGTGCTGCTTCAGGCCAACGAAGCCGGCCTTTATGAGGCAGTAGCCGACTGCGGGGCCGGCGGATTAAGCGGCGCGGTAGGTGAAATGGGCAAAGACCTGGGAGTGGAGGTCGACCTGGAAAAAGTCCCGTTGAAATACGCCGGGCTGAGCTATACCGAAATCTGGATCAGCGAGGCCCAGGAAAGAATGGTCGTAGCGGTCAAGCCGGAGAATCTAAAGGCCATAAAGAAAATCTTTGACGGCGAGAACGTCCAGTCAACGGTAATAGGCAAGTTCACCGGCGATAAGAATTTGAGATTGCGATACAACGGCCAGTTCGTAGGCGAGCTCGATATGGAGTTCTGGCACGAAGGGCTGCCAAAATACTCCCGCAAAGCGGTCTGGAAAAGTCCCAAATTAGCTGAGCCCAGCCTCCCTGAAAAAGATAATTACACTGACGAGCTTTTGCGAATTCTGTCTTGCTACAACGTTGCCAGCAAAGAATGGGTTATCCG
>JAFNGF010000256.1 GCA_017885385.1 Planctomycetota bacterium | reverse complement strand
CTAACCAACTGAGCTACGAGCCCGATTACATTATTTTCTATTTACTATTGTCTATTGACTAATAGAAAACAAAGCAATTTTCAATTAGGAAATAGTCAATCGCCTGAGGTCGGTTATAACTATAAACTTAACAAAGAGCAACAAAAAACCGCTGCCTAAAACTGCCAGCGGTCTGCACATGCGTGGTTAAACGCTCATCTCTGGACAGCTTAACGCAAAAATACGAATGTTATCAAGATTTCTCTCAAAATCCTGATATAGCCTTTCCGCTGGGATATTTACCTCCCAGCCCACCCTCTTTTTGTGATTCTATTACCGTATCGACAGACCGTCAAGTTTTTTTTAATGATTTTTTTATTTTTTCTGCTCTCGTGTTTACGCTTAATACCAATATATTGTTCGCACAAATCCAAGATTCACGCCCAAAGGATTTTTCTGGACAGAGAGAGCAAATGCCGTACAATCACCTTCAAATTGGCTGACAGGGCTTTGGGCACTTATAAGCCCCGTTTTGCGAGGGTTTTGGCAGAAGCAACGCAGCAAAGCTACAAGTGCTGGCGAGCGGCAAGTCGTCTCGCACGCGGGTTTTACAACAGGTATGGAGGGTAGAAAACCAATGAGAAAGGCATTTCTTGTAAATCTGGCTATCGTCCCGATCTTCGCCTCAGTTTGCAGCGCTGAATTTCAGGTACACACCCACACGACGTGGGACCAGAAAGATGCCGCTATAGCCATGGATGCGAACGGAAACTTTCTCGTAGTCTGGAACAGCTACCGGCAGGATGGCGACTCAGGCGGCATTTTCGGCCAGCGCTTTAGCGCGACCGGCGAACCGCTGGGCAGCGAATTTCAAATCAATACCACGACCTTCGGCAACCAGGCAAGCCCGACCGTAGCAATGGATGCCGCGGGCAACTTCGTCGTCGCTTGGCAGGGGCCCGGGGTAGGCGACGAAGATATTTTTGCCCAGCGATTTGACCCAAACGGGCTATCCGTTGGCGTCGAATTCCAAGTCAACAGCTACACCGAAAGCCAACAACTTTGCCCTGCTGTGGCGATGAATGTGGGCGGCCAATTCGCGGTTGTTTGGGAGAGTCAGAATGTTGCTGAAGACCCGAACAAGAAGTCGATATGCGGCCAGTTATATGATAGTTCAGGCTCAACTATTGGACCGGAATTTACGGTTAACAGCCAACCTGCAACCTGCCGCTACTCGGCCGTAGCGATGGATAGCGATGGCAACTTTGCGGTGGTATGGATGAAAGAAGCCAGTAAGAATTCAATAGCGGCTCGGCTCTATAATGCCGACGGTTCTGCCGCGACAGAACCTTTTGGAGTAAACACAATCAGTTTCAACTCGATTACACAGCCTTCTATCGCAATGGCCGGCAGTGGGCACTTTGTCGTGGTCTGGGATGGCGACCCTAACCGTGCCGGCGATGATGACATTCACGCCCGGCTGTACCAGCCGGACGGCACCCCAATGCGCGAACAATTTGTCGTCAATACCACCCGCACGAGTTCTCAGCAGAATCCGCGGGTGGCGATGAACAACTGGCAGGAGTTTATAATTGTGTGGGAAAGCAGAGTCGACCCCAACGTTAACGAGAGAGACATCTTCGGCCAGCTATTCAATAGCGCCGGCCTTCCTATCGGCGACGAGTTTCAGATTAACACGTTCGCCGCAGGCGACCAGAGAAACGCAGCCGTTGCTATGGATAAAACCGGCCAGTTTGTCACTGTGTGGCAAAGTGATGGCCAAGACCGCTCAGGCTACGGCATCTTCGGCGAAATCGGCCCGCTTGTCGGCTCAGCAGACTTCACCGGCGACGGATTTGTCAACTTTCTCGATTATTGCGTTCTGGCCGCCGAGTGGCAGAAAAACCAAAATCCACTCCAGGCAGATTCGGTCGACGATAACAAAATTGACGTGTGGGATTTGGCTGCCTTTTGCCAACAGTGGCTTGCCGCGCAACCTCAATAAGGCCGCAATGTGGCAAGGGTAGAACGGGCTTCAGCCCATGCGGTATACTCCGACAGGCATGAAACAACCGTTTATTATATCGCGACACACGGCAAGCAGCAAGGTTTTTTCGCTGCACGATTTGGTCGCCCCCCTGCTCATGTTGCGTTGGCGAAAGGTACCCCTTTGTGCTTTTTTTACGGAAACGATATAATCTGGTGTTATGATACTTATTTGTAAGTAAAGATACGACATAAACGAGGGTCTATTATTTTGAGAGCACTTATTCTAATTCTGACGGGATTGATTCCTGTGGAGAATGGCGGCTTATCGCCCGAGTTAAAGCCGCCGGTCAGGCTTGAGGCCGCCGGCAAGCCGATCGATACGGAGATAGGCCATGCCGCACCGTTCGTCTGCGACTTTGACGGCGATGGAGTCAAGGATTTGCTGGTCGGTCAGTTTGGAGATGGGCTGCTCTGGATCTATCGCAATGAGGGAACGAATTCAGAACCCAAGCTGGCAGCCGGCGTGAAATTCAAGGATGGAAAAGAGGACGGCCGCGTGCCGAGCGGCTGATGCATCGGATTTGGTCCACATGTTGTGGACTTGAACCACGATGGCTACATGGACATTCTCTCCGGCTCCTGGCCCGGCGAGATTTTCCTGTTTAAGGGCGGGCCAGATCATACATTCACGGCACCAGAAATGCTCAAATACAAGGACGGCGAGATCATCAACATTGGCGGCGGGATCCGAGAGGAGAAGAATCCTTTCCTTCCCATCGGAGACGAAAAACAGCCTGAGACTATGATTCTGATTACCGGAAGCGCCGAGTTCGAGCATACCGCCGAAGGGACATTCGCCAACTACCATGGCCAACGAATCGAGAGTACGCCGGAGAAGCCAGTCGCGATTACAGGAACGGCTTCCACCGCCCATCCCGTTGACTGGGACGGTGATGGGGACTATGACCTGATTATCGGCAATATACGCGGCGGGGTCTACCTCGTCCCCAACGAGGGAACGCCGCAGTCATACGCCTTTGGCAAGGAACAACAACTCCAGGTCGGCGACCAGCCGCTTCGCGTCGAGAGCCGAGCCGGGCCGTGTGCTGCCGACTGGGACGCCGACGGCGATCTTGACCTGCTCGTTGGCGCCGACGACGGCAGTGTCTCGCTATACCGCAACACAGGCTCCGCCACATCCCCTGAACTGGCTGCGGCCGTTCAACTCGTGCCGCCTGGCGAGAAGGCGAGTGGATCTGAGGCTCCGAAAGATGTCCGCCGGGGAACGCGGTCAAAAATCTGTGTCACCGATTGGAATGGCGACGGCCGGCTTGATCTGCTCGTCGGTGATTTTGCCGCGCAAAAGCCCAACCTGCCCGAGCCAACGCCCGAGGAAAAGGCCGAACAAGAACGGATCCGCAAAGAGCTGGAACCCATCCAAAAACACCACTCAGAACTACTACAAAAACTACATGGCCCCTCACGGGTGAAAACAACAGAGGAAATCGAACAGGTCCAGAAAGAACTGGAGGAGGTTGGCAAGCGCATGACAGAGCTGCGTTCGAAGCTGCCGCCTGAGTACGACCGGCATGGCTGGGTTTGGCTGTTCCTGCGAAAAGGAATTTAAGGCCGCTGGCAGTTTCTCACATCCGGCCATTATGAGTTTTCGTGACATAACAATGAAGGGATAAGGCAAGGGACGGCCGTACAGCTTTTCATCTGGACTGCACTGCCATCATTCCAGAATGCGGATGGACTTCAAGCGATTAACGTGATTCTCGGTCCTGCAACTTGTATAGAACGTACCCAGGTAAATACCCTACCGCATCCGCTTCTTCTCTGCGATCCGCACAACTACGTACTATATGGTTTCCAGAGCAATCGGCAGGCATACCCTGCCCTACCCAGCCCACTAGTCAAAGCTGCCGACAAATATTATATCATTTATACCCGACCCACAAAAGCATTTTTCGCAAAAATTACGCCCTTCTTGACCTTTTTCATCCTCTTGCGAGGCTTTTACGGGCGGCGGTGTGGCCCCGTTAGTCGGGGCTATGGGTTCTTGTGCCTTGCTCGAATGAAGGATCGCGTTCAACCACGATCCACCGGAGCCTGCCGCAGGCGCCGCATCGCCCGATTGTGTATTTCTTGCCGACAGCCGCGACTCGAATCATCCCGGCTTCACCCGCCGGCTTTGTCTTGCCGCAGGATAGACACCGGATGCGCCAGCCCGGTGCATATCCCTTGACTTTTCGCAGCACAAGCCGGAGCAGCAAGAATTAGCACACAAGCCCAGCCATCAGCCATAAAACAATCTTTCCAATGCGTGCCCAGTCCATACGCTAAGCCTTTCTGCCAAATGGTTGCCGTGGCCGCCACATTCATAGCCGTCTTTCAGCACACCGCATTCCTATTTGAGCTTTGATGCCTTAGCCCGACACTTGATTCTTGCCTTTTAATTTCCGACCTTCCCCGCCCATATCTCTGCCTCGCTTTATCCATTTTTGCCCAGCCGCATCGCAATCTCCTGAAAAATAAGTCTCTTGGCCGTCTCCATTGGCCCCGGCAAGTACGTGCCTGCTGCCTTCTTGTGGCCGCCTCCGCCAAATTTGGCGGCGATCCGGCTGACATCTATGTCGTACCTGCTTCGTAAAGAGCAGCGAATTCGCCCATCAGCTAATTCAACAAATAACGCAGAAACCTCAACCGTGCCTATCCGGTGACATTCATTTATTAGATTTTCGGTGTCCTGGTACGCGGCACCGGTCTGCTGGAAATCCCGCTGCAATAAATACTGGGTCGCGTATCGGCCATCAAAGTGAAGCTCCAGTGTGTTGAGCATCGCAACCATCAGCTTAAAGCGAGGATATGAAAAACTCTGATACAGCTTGTTGTAAATTTCCGCCGGCTTTGCCCCTGCGTCAATCAGCTCACTGCCAGCACGCAGAACCCTACCATCAGTATTACCGAATTGAAACCAGCCGGTGTCACTACCTATGGCGACAAAAAGCGCCTCGGCAATTCTTTCAGTCATAGGCCAGTCGGCATATTTGAAAAAATCAAGCAAGATTAAGCCGGCGGCAGCAGCGCCGGAGTCTACAAGCTCAACATCGCCCAAGCCATCAGCAGTCACGTGATGGTCGATTACCAGTACCGCCTTATCAGCCTGCTTCAGATATTGCTCGAATTTCGGCAGTTGGCTGTAACTATTGGTATCGACAATGACAATCAGGTCATATTCGCCCCACTGGCCGGCTATTAGCTGTTCAACACCCACATCCTCTCCGAGAACAGGGACTTTTTCGTCAAAGAGAAAACCGTACCACTGAGGCAGCGGCGAGACCAGCAAGAGCTTGACCTCTTTACCCAGAGCGGTCAGGGCCTCACCCAGAGCCGCCATGCAGCCGCATGCGTCCCCATCCGGCCTGGTATGCGTAGTTATCAAAACATTGGCCGATTTCGCTATCAGCTCTATCGCTTTTTCAAAACTCTGGTCATTTACCATAACAACCACCTGCACAACCAATCGGACCCGTGATCTTTTAGCCTATGATACTGACTGTCGCCTCGAGCACTTTTTTTCTGCGGAATTTGCGCGGCAGGACTCGCAGGTTATCAGCCTCGATGTTCTCGCCGCCCTTTAGGGCGGGTCCTGCATGTTGCGCACACCATTCGGCAAGTGTAGGAGCCCGGCCGCCGCCGACTGTGCCCTGCCAGGCGATCCCCACCGTGGATGCGACCGTGCTCATCGGTACGCCGCCTCCCATAATCCAACAAGATGTACCGCAGGTGTGAATGTACGTCGGCAGACGGTCGAATTCATCCTCAATCTCGCCGACAAGCTCTTCGATAACATCTTCCAGTGTCGCCATTCCCAGCACAGCTCCTTCCTGCGATACAACAATTACAATGTGTGTTTTCTGCTGGATCATCATCTCAAGAAGGGCCGACAAAACCATGTCTTCCTTGACCTTCTGGATGGGCCTTGTTATCCCTCTAACGGTCGGATCGGAAGGATTTATTTTGAGCGCCGCCACGATATCCTTGAAATTCACATATCCCTGTATGCTCTGGGCGTCGTTTTCCACCGCACACACGGGGAACCTTGTGTGCATATCAAGATGCGCCTTAACAAGCGCATCCATCAGGCTGCTTCCGACATAAATCATTGATATGTCCTGCACCGGTATGAATATGTCACGCACCGGCCGCGTGGATAAATGCGCGGCAGCCAAGACTATCTTTTCCTCCCTCTCTCCCAGAAGCTTTGAGGTCCTGGCAAATGAGATAGCAGCTCTTAATTCGTGCAGCCACTGTTTCCGCCTGCTGATTTCCGCCCCATCCGACAGCGTTAACAAGCTCACGACCTTCCTTAGCGTGGCCTCGATCACGGCAACAATTGGATAAGCAATCCGCGATAGTACCTTCATAAACGGCGATAGTGCCAATACAACCGCCTCATTGTTTCTTAGGGCAATCATTTTGGGAACAAGCTCGGCAAAAACCACCGTGACAAACGTAAGCGGTATTATCAAAACCACAATCGCCAGCACTTCCGAAAACATCCCAGAGACGCCCAACGCATGCTGCAGATAGGGAGCAAATTCTTCCTGCACCCCCGCCCCGCCGGTCGCCGCCGCCACGGCCCCAACCACCGTAACGCCGAGTTGCACGATCGCCAGGCTCGCCTCCATCCTCTCTTTCATAAACAATCCTTCAGCCGCACCTCTTTTCTTTTCATTGTGCAAGACGGCAAGCCTTGCCCGCGATATGGAAGCAAGCCCCATCTCGTAAGCGGCGAAGACAGCGTTAAAAAAAAGCATAAGCATAATAACAGCCAATTCGTAGCCGAACATAATATGTCACCTCAATATGTCACGACCATAATAATACATCCGATCTGATCAAGCCCTCGCCTCACTTGCGTTCGGGGCTCTGAGTGTTGGCGTTCGGGCTTTGACCGAATGCCATCATTGTGCCCTGCTCGTCTTGCTCTGGCGATAACACCACGGGCTGATTCTCCAGAGCAATTCTCTCTTTCTTTTCCCGCGCTGCATCCAATGCGACAAGATCGTCCCCATAGCGATTATGCTGCTTGTCGACACTGCCTCTGCTATCTCCGTGCAGCCACGTTCCGTAAGTTGTAAAGGTGATTAGATAAGCGACCGGGCATCTCATAGATAATTCCACGTGAATTGATATTTCGTCACACCCGCGACCAGAACAGCACAGCGCCGCGACGGTCACAAGCACAACAGAGCCGCGACCGTAAGGGAGCGGCATACTTTATTGAAAAACAACCGTGCTAATCTATCAAATCTATAGCCAAAATTGCGCCTCCAATTTCGCAGTCTCCAGTGATTTGGGCGAAAAGTTCTTTCTGATTGTTCATTAGACACGTTCCGGTACACTTCGTTGAAAAGTTTTTCTTTAAGGCGCCGCCGTGCCCAGAGATACCAGACTTCTTTATCACTGGCCGCGGGTTAGAGCGCCTTATGCCCGCCGCTGCCGACATCTCGCCCATCTGATAGGCATCAAAAATGCACCTGACTCTAACGGCAGCCGGCACCCTACGATATATATCGAGCAAAACCTGCCGAGCTGGCAGACTTGGCTCTGCTCGATTAATATTATTGGCTATATAAACGTGCGTAAAGGTTTCAATAGAGTCAACTATATTTGTGACGCAAAAAATGTAAGATTAGAAATAAAATATCAAAAACACATATCAAAAATCAAAAATGAACAGCGGTTTAAAAATCCGTGTTAATCTGTGCTAATCCGCGTCTAATTTCTTCGTGTCTTTGTGCCTTCGTAGTAAGAATCCCTGGCATCAGCTTTCTTTCTTCTTGACCTGCGGCGGTCGGCTTCCTTTAAGTAAAATTTGCGAATACGAATACTCTTCGGACAAACCTCCACAAGCTCATCATCCTGGATATACTCCAGAGCAATTTCGAGGCTCATGTTTCTGACTGGTCTGACTGTCGCCGCTTCGTCCTTGGCCGCTGCGCGAATATTGGTCAACTGCTTGGTCCTTACCGCGTTGACGGGGATGTCTTTTTCCTTGCAGTGTTCGCCGACGACCTGTCCCTCATAAACCTGGTCGCCCGGCTGAACAAAGAATACGCCGCGGTCGTAAAGGGCATCGAGGGCATAAGCTGTCACCTGGCCTGTATTGGTCGCAATCATAACGCCTGCCTGCCTCTGAGGGATATTGCCTCGCATCGGCTGATACCTGTCAAAACTGTGATGCATAACCGCCCTTCCCTGCGTGGCATTTAACAGGCGTGTATGCAGGCCGAAAAGCCCCCGTGACGGGATCGTAAATTCCATATGAATATAATCATTGGCGCCGCTTTTGGTATGCATGCTGAGAAGCTCGCTGCAGCGGGTTGCCAGAAGGCCCATAACGGCATTCTGGCAACCAGCAGGACAGTCGATTGCGAGCAGCTCGATTGGCTCGTCAATTATGCCGTCTATTTTTCGTAAAATTACGCTGGGCTTACCTACACAAATCTCGTATCCTTCCCGCCTCATATTCTCAAGCAGTATGCCGAGGTGCATCAGTCCTCTTCCCGAGACCTTATACTGATCGCTCGTCTGTCCGGTCTCGACGCGCAGAGCAACATTCTGCTTTAATTCTTTTTCAAGCCGCTCGCCGATCTGTCGGCTGGTGACGTATTTTCCTTCTCTGCCGGAAAATGGGCCGTCGTTGACTCTGAAAGTCATCGTCATCGTCGGCTCATCAACGCTTATAACGGGTAATGCTGCGGGATTGTCGGGACAGGCAATGGTATTGCCGATATCCACAGGGTCGAGGCCCGCAACAGCACAAATCTCCCCTGCCGGCATAAGATCAACCGCTTTTTTGCCCAGGCCCTGAAACTGATAAAGCACCTGCACCTTCTGTTTGGTGTACAGACCATTTCTGTCAATAACGGTTACCATTTGCCCCTTTCGAATTTGGCCGGTGAAAATTCTGCCTATGGCGATTTTGCCGACATAATCGGAATA